>JBDTXP010000141.1:0-6080 GCA_040006135.1 Ginsengibacter sp.
AGAAAAGGTAAAAGCAATCGTGTGCCTTGGCGTAGATAATCTTAAAATACATGAAGCCCTTGGACAGGATGTGCCGCTAATGCTGAATGTGCAGAGTGCAAATGAAGCAGTTCAGGCAGCTTTTCATTTTGCAGAAAAAGGAGATGTGGTGTTGCTTTCTCCGGCATGTGCAAGCTTTGACCTGTTTAAAAATTATGAAGACAGAGGCGAGCAGTTTATCGCGGCAGTTAAAGATTTGTGAGATAATAATTTAAAAATGTAGTGAGGATATAAAAATAAAAATGAGTGAAATAATCAATAGCGAATCCCCTCTTATTACTCCTACTCAGAGAGTAACTGGAAAAATATTGACCAGCACACGCGGCGATAAAGTGATATGGGCTATTGTGATTTTGCTTACGATGATCAGCATCTTAGTAGTTTATAGTAGTGTCGGTTCGCTGGCGTGGCGCATGAATAAAAGCGCGGAGAGTTATCTCTTCCGGCAAATAGGTTATATCTTTTTGGGTGTGCTGATTATTTATTTTGCACACAGGGCTAACTATACCTATTACTCGAAATTTGCGACGATCGCATTTGTGCTTTCTATTCCGCTTCTTATCTATACACTTAAATTTGGTAGCAGTATTAATGATGCAAGCCGCTGGGTGCGTGTACCGGTGCTGAATGTAACTTTTCAATCATCAGATTTTGCTAAGCTCGCTTTATTTATTTACCTGAGTCGATTGCTTAGCAAAAGGCAAAATGTGATCAAAGATTTCAAAAAAGGATTTTTGCCTTTGATTCTTCCGGTATTTATAATTTGCGCATTGATTGCTCCGGCGAATTTATCTACTGCGATACTTACCGGTGGTATCGCGATGATGCTGATGTTTATTGGGCGGGTAAGTGTACGTTATTTATTAATGATCGTAGCCGGCGCGTTGATCCCTGTAATATTGTTATTTACAATTGCGACACATTATTATGATAAGGTTGAGCATACTTCTAAAGATCTCCCTGCAGTTCTTTCTGTGGGTCGGGTTCCTACATGGATAAAAAGAATTCAAAATTTTAGATACGCCGGCAATGAAGATGCATCTTACCAGGTGCAGCAGGCAAAAATTGCTATAGCTACCGGTGGTATTTTCGGTAAAGGTCCGGGCAAAAGCGATCAAAGAAATTTTCTTCCGCATCCTTACAGTGATTTTATTTATGCAATTATTATTGAAGAGTATGGTCTCGTGGGTGGTGCAGTGATCTTGCTAATCTACCTGCTTTTTTTAGGACGCAGTATTCGTATTTTTCGAAAATGTCCATATGCATTTGGGGCTTTTCTCGCCGTGGCATTAAGTTTTACGTTAGTGATACAAGCATTGGTGAACATGGCAGTGAATGTAAATATTTTGCCTACGACAGGAGTTACGCTTCCATTAGTAAGTATGGGTGGAAGTAGTTTATTTTTTACCTGTGCAGCAATAGGTATTATATTAAGTGTAGCAAGAAATGTAGAACAAGCGGAGGGTAAAAACTTTCTATTGGCAACTCAACAAACTGAAGAAGCAATAGATAGCGATGAGGAGGCGCAGGAAGATGAATGAGCAATTAAATTTATCAGCCGCTAAGCCTTTACAAATCATCATTGCTGGTGGCGGCACAGGTGGTCATATTTTTCCGGCTGTAGCTATCGCACGTGCTTTGCAAAAAAAATCGCCGGATATAAATTTTCTTTTTGTCGGTGCAAAGGGAAAGATGGAAATGGAAAAGATTCCGGAAGAAGGTTTTGAGATCAAAGGAATAAATATAGCAGGCTATAACAGGAGTGCCCTTTTAAAGAATTGGTCATTGCCTTTTAAATTATTGCAAAGCTATTTTGAAGTAAAAAAGATCTTTAATCAATTTCAACCCGATGCCGTCATAGGTGTGGGTGGTTATTCCAGCTTCCCTGTTTTGCGCGAAGCGCAGTCACGCGACATTCCTTCATTTATTCATGAGAGTAATTCCTTTGCAGGAAAAAGCAATATTTTATTAGGAAAGAATGCAACTAAAATTTTTGTAGCCTCTAAAGGAATGGAAAGATTTTTTCCGAAAGAAAAAATCATACTAACAGGAAACCCTATACGCCAAATATTTTCAGAAAATATTTCTAAAGAAATAGCACTGAATTTCTTTGGCCTTACAATAGGGCAACCGGTCGTGTTAGTAATCGGTGGGAGCCTTGGCGCTCAAAGTATTAATGAAACTATTAAAGACAATTTATCACTGTTTGATAAAAATAAATGGCAATTGATTTGGCAAACAGGAAAAAATTTTTCCGGGCAGGCGGCTGCAGAAGAAGTAGAACGCAAGAATATCTGGACCAATGCATTTATAAATAAAATGGAAATGGCTTATGCCGCTTCGGATGTGGTAATTGCAAGGTCGGGAGCTATGACCGTTGCTGAATTATCAGCGGTAAAAAAACCTTCCATATTGGTTCCATACCCGCATGCTGCAGAAGATCACCAGACTGCCAATGCAAAACTATTAGTTGAAATAGGATCAGCGATACTGGTGCCTGATAATAAAGTAAAAGACGAGCTGATACCGGCACTTGTTAAGTTAGTAAATGATAAAAAAAAAATCGAAGAGATGACTTCAAACTTAAATAGATCGACCCCAATTATAGCTGATGATTATATAGCGGAAGAGATACTGAATTATTTAAATGATGAAAAATTGATCAATAATTAATGAAACCATTTGCTGACATATCGCGGGTTTATTTTTTAGGTATCGGGGGCATCGGTATGAGTGCACTTGCACGCTATTTTTTAGTAGATGGAAAAATGGTTAGCGGCTATGATAAAACTCCATCGGCAATAACGAGTCAGCTTACAGACGAGGGTTGTAAAATACATTTTGAAGATAATATTCAAATGTTAGATAAGGATGCACAATTAGTGATCTATACACCTGCAATTCCTGCTGCGCATAGTGAATATAACTGGTACAAGGATAATGGATATAATCTTATGAAAAGGAGTGATGCACTAAGTGAGATAACAAAAGATGGATACAATATTTGCATAGCAGGTACTCATGGCAAAACCACAACCAGTACGATGGTGAGTCATTTGCTGCGTGAAACGGGCTATGGCTGTAATGCATTTTTGGGTGGTATCTCCGTAAATTATAGCACCAATTTTTGGAGTAATGATTCTAATGTAAATGTGGTAGAGGCCGATGAGTATGACAGGAGTTTTTTGAAACTTAATCCCGACATAGCAGTTATAACTTCAATGGATGCTGATCATCTTGATATTTATGGGACGGTGGAAGAAATGCGTTCTGCGTTTTATCAATTTACTGAAAAAATAAAACAGGAGGGATGGCTTCTTGTCAAGTTTGGTATTGCTGCTAAAAAGTTTTCAGTACCTGATGTTTCTACCTACAGCTTGCAAAATGACAGTGCTGATATTTGTGCGAAAAATATTACCATCAATAATGGTGGGTATGTTTTTGATGTAGTATATAATGATAAGGTAGTCGAAGAAGTGAATTTGCTAATTGGTGGAATGCACAATGTAGAAAATGCGGTGGCAGCGATTGCTATTGGCATGAAGCTTAATATTGATGCACAGAAAATCCGAAGTGCCATTGCTACTTTCAAAGGAGTCAAAAGGAGATTTGAATATATAATAAATGTAAAAGAAGCAAGCGCCTCCCAGGAAAATGTTGTGTTTATTGATGACTATGCGCATCATCCGGCAGAATTGAGCGCCCTGATCCGGAGTGCGCGTAGCCTTTTTAATTCCAGGAGATGTATTCTCATTTTTCAACCACATTTATTTTCAAGGACGAGAGACCTCGCTAAAGATTTTGCCGAAGCGCTGGATTTGGCAGACCAGGTTATTTTATTGCCAATATATCCAGCCCGCGAATTACCTATTGAAGGTGTGGATAGTAATCTGCTGGTAACTTATATGAAAAATAAAAATGTGCAGGTAATGAATGATGAGGATTTACTAAACTACCTGAGAACCGATTTTAAGGAAGAGACAAAAAATAATTTTAATGGCACCATGCTCATTACTGCAGGCGCCGGTAGTATTGATCAATTGATAAACCCTATAAAAGAAATTTTAGAAAATCAATCTTAAAAAAATGCCGTGAATAAACGATCCACTTTTAATAAAATAATGAATGCTTCTGCATGGCTCGTGCTATTTGCAGGCATCATCGTATTGCTGGTGGCCGCCATTTCAAGACAGAGTAATGAAAAAATATCTAAAGTAGAAGTTCGCTTTTTGGGAAATAGTGTTAAACATTTTGTATATAAAAAAGATGTTTTATTGTTATTGGAAAAGATAAACAAAGGCAAAATTGAAAGTACATCAGGTCGGGATATAAATCTTTCAGTAATGGAGCAGGAGTTACGCAAAGGTTTGTGGATCAAAGAAGCTGAAATGTTTATTGACAACAACAATGTATTACAGGTATCAATTAGAGAAAGAGAGCCTGTGGCGCGGATTTTTACAATAGAAGGTAATTCTTTTTATATTGACAGCAACCTTATCCTGCTTCCACTAAATGATCGTGTATCTGTGAGAGTGCCTGTGTTTACAGGGTTTTCAGGCATTAAGGGTAAAATGAGCAGGCAGGATAGTGCTTTGCTAAAGGATATAAAAATAATTGGTACCTATATTAATGATCATTCTTTTTGGATGGCGCAGATAGAGCAGGTAAATATTACACCGGATTATAATTTTGAAATGGTACCCAAACTTGGAAACCAGCTAATACGCTTTGGGGATGTAGCTCGATACAATCAAAAGTTTTCATCATTACTTGCTTTTTATCAGCAGGTGCAGTTTTATAATGGCTGGAGTAAATATTCAGTTATTGATCTGCAATTCAAAGGTCAGATCGTGGGAATTAAAAGAGATCAGGCAGAAGTAAAGGCGGATTCTTTGCGTTCGATTATGATTATGAAAAATTTGATCGCACAAGCCCAAATCCAATCGGATGATACCATGAGTGTGCAATTACCTCAGACTGAAAATATTAATCCGCGCGCTTCAGAAATGAATGAAAAACCTGATAATAATTCAAACAGCCTTAAAGCAGATTCCGAACGCTCTGTTGTAGCCCCCGGCCATGATCCGGAAAAACCAATTTTTAAAAATCCAGCGGGCGCAGTAAAACCAGCGAAAAAAAATCCTACGGAAAAAGTGAAGGCAAAAATGAAAGAAAAATCAGCCATTAAAATAAAGCCGAAGGATCCACCCGAACCGAAAGCGGTAATGCCGGCTAAAACCGATTATTAATATTTAATAAAAAAAAATTAACCCTAAACTTTCTTTAAAAACACAACAACATGAACAACGAACAACCCATTATTGTAGGCCTCGATATAGGTACTACCAAAATTGCCGCCATAGCAGGAAGGAAAAACGAATTTGGCAAACTTGAGATCATTGGCTTTGGCCGGGCTAACAGCAACGGCGTACAACACGGAATGGTCCTTAATATTGATCAAACTATTAAAGCCATTCAAACTGCGCTGGAAAATTGCTATGCCAGCAATCCAAGTTTACCTATAAACGAAGTTTATGTCGGCATTGCAGGCCATCACATCAAGAGTTTGCAAACACGGGGTGATATTGTAAGACATGATACTGACAACGAAATAAAACAAGCGGAAATAGATCAACTGGTGAATGATCAATACAAGACTTACATACCTGCCGGTGACCAGATTATTGAAGTAATACCTCAGGAATTCACGGTAGATAATTTTCAAAATATTCCTGATCCTATTGGCTATAGTGGTGTTAAAGTGGGAGCAAATTTTCACATCATTACCGGTGATAAAAATGCAATCCGCAACATCAACAGGAGTGTGGAGAAAGCAGGTCTTAAAATAAAGGATTTAGTGTTGCAACCATTGGCTTCTGCAGCAGCCGTAATGTGCGAGCATGATCTGGAAGCAGGAGTAGCCATAGTGGATATTGGTGGTGGAACCACAGATATGGCAATTTTTTATGAAGGGATCTTAAAGCACACAGCAGTGATTCCTTTCGGCGGAGAAAATATTACCAATGATATTAAAAATGGTT
>JBDTXP010000142.1:0-6055 GCA_040006135.1 Ginsengibacter sp.
GATTAATATTGCGCATCCCAACCATAGGGAAACGCTTGAAAAAGCAGCTTTCGAGAGATTTAGGCAATTCTAATAAAAGGCAAATCGGAATGGTGAGTTAGCTGCTGCTGGTCATCACCTTTATGATTGGAGATTATTTTCTCCTAATATTTAGCAATGTAAATCTGAGAAAGTAAAATAAGTATGTTATTGTAATTTTAAGGATTAGTTTCCTTTAATTCTTCTCCACATCGCTTTTGCGACATTCCAATCCCAATTTGCAAAACGGCCTCTCTGCACTACAAGTGTGTTGTCTTCAGGATGCTGAAGGAAATAATGAAAAACAAAATGTTCCCTTGGCTTTTGCCACCCTATAATTTGTCCGAATCGTAAATCATTAAATACAAGCGTGTCTTGGTATTTATCTACGGTATAAAATTGTTGAGAAAACCGGATCAACTTTTGAACGTCTTCATGATCAGCAATAGGTTTGAGCAGGGAATCGTGACGGGGAAAATATTGAAAGTTCATTTTGGTTTTGCTGTCAAACAATGATCGAAAGCCAACATTATATCCACTGTCATTTCCTGCAACTACATACCACAGCCAGTTCTGAAAGGGCGCCGGTGTAGTAAAATATCTTTCGTGGGGGATATTTTGCGCTACAAAAATCTCCTTAACATCATTATTTATTTTTATTTTGTTAAGGGTACAATAGCCGAGATAAATTACTGGAATGATCACACCAAACTTCCACCAAAATTTCCTTTTGGAGTTGAAAGGATTTAAAATAATAAGCATAACAAATGCAATACCCGGCCAAATAGAAAAAAACGGATCAACTACATAAATGATATTGAAAGAGAATCGCAAATGGCTGAAGGGTTCGAGCCAACCGATTCCATAATTATTAAATGCGTCTATAAATAAATGAACGAAAACTTCTGTGGCAAAAAAGAGGAGCCACTTTTTGAAAGGTATATTATGCGGTCGATGAATTTTTTCGGCAATTAATGCAAATATTGGCGCTATGAGTATCGCAAATAAAATTGAATGTGTGAAGCCACGATGTGCTAATAAATTTTCAGGCGTAGTCATCCAAAAAGATGAGATAAAATCAATATCCGGGATACTTTGCGCCAGGGCTCCCCACAACATTGCTTTTTTACCAAAGCCTTTTTCGAAATAAGCTTCTCCTATGCAGGCGCCAAGCGCTATATGAGTAAAAGAGTCCATAGGGTTTGTGTATTATTTGCCGATCTTAATATTTCCCAAATAATATTTAATTTATGAACGGATAGGAAGTACAAAAGAAAATACAGAGCCTTTCCCTAATTCACTTTTTAAATAAATTTTTCCATTATGGCGTCTAATAATTTCTGAAGCTATAAATAAGCCAATACCAAAACCAGGAAAAGTTCTTTCATTAGTTCCTTCTACTCTAAAAAATCGCTCAAAAACTTTCTCCTGATCTTTCTTGCTAATTCCTATACCGGAATCTTTGACATCAATAATTACTTCGTTTTCTTTAAGTGCACATGTTACTTCTACAATTTTTGATTGCGGCGAATATTTAATTGCGTTAGTAAGGAAATTTATAATTACCTGGCCTATCCGGTCGCGATCAGCAAAAACTATTACTTTTTCTTTAGCATTTATTGGTATTTCAAAAAGTGGGTTAATATGTTTTTCTTCATCAACAACTTCTTTTATTAACTCAGTTAATTCAAATTCCTCCTTATTAAAAGTAAGGCCACCAGACTTTATTTTTGACACATCAAGCAATTCTGAAATAAGGCCGGTAAGCGTTTTTACCTGTCGATCCATTGTATCCAGTGCCTTTTTTAAAAAGAAATCTTCACTCTTGCTATGCTTCATCTGAAGCACCTGCACATAGCCTTTTATAGATGTAAGCGGAGTCTTTAATTCATGACTGGCCATACTTATAAAAAAATCTTTCTGTTGTTCCTGTTCTTTTATATCCTGGATATCAGTACTGCTGCCTACCCACATTTGTATATTGCCCAATGCATCTTTTTGGGGAACTGCACGGCTTAGTTGCCATCGGTATTCTCCGTCTGATCTGCGAAAGCGATGCTCAAACAAAAAATCTTTCCCGGTTGATACAGATTCCATCCAACATTTAATATTTTCCTCCTTGTCGTCCGGGTGAACCATTTGTATCCATCCTCCATTATCCAATTGTGTGGGCGTTAAACCTGAAAATGTATAAACATATTTATTATAATAAAATAAGTTCCCTTCGGTGTCTGCCGTCCATATTTGTTGTGGTAGTGAGTCAGCCAGCAAACGAAATTTTGATTCATTTTTTTGTAGAATTTCTTGTAATTGTTTTTCTTCTGTTATGTCCTGGAGGGTACCAATGATCTTTAGCGGTTTGTTATTCTCATCAAAAAATACTTTTCCTTTTTTTCTTATCCAGCAAATGCTATTATCAGGTTTTATTACGCGCGCCTCATAATTATAAATATTTGTTTTTATCCCATGTTCAAAAGCCTTTTCTACAATGTCGTGAATATCGTCGGGATGTATCTGGCTGCGCAATTGATCATAAGTAATTATTTTGGATTGAGGATGGCCAAATATAGTTGCAAGACGCGGCGAATGTATGAATTCCATGGTGTCTAACTCCAATTCCCAGGTGGCTATTCCAGTGGCATCTGTTGCAAGGCGCAACCTTTCTTCTGCATCTTCTACTTTTCTCCTCGCCTCTACCTTGTCAGTTACATCATTCACTGTTATCATTACTCCTGATATATTGCCAGCAGGTTCAAATAATGCCGCATATTCAAAGTCTAAAAAAAATTTTTTCATCCCATCATTTCCTTTCACATAGGCAACAGACTCTTTTTCGCTATGAGTTTCTCCGGATGTAAATACTGTTTTCAACAACTCAGGATATTTTTGCTCATTGAGTTCGGGAAATACCTCCAGGATTGACTTGCCGATAACGTCTGCTTCTGATTTTCGCCAAACATTTTCAAACATTACTTTATTTGCCGATTCAATTATATATTCCTTTCCTCTCAATATTGTCATCGGAATCGGAGATTGCATTACCATATTACGGAAATGTTTTTCACTCTCTTCCAGTAAATGTTTTGATATTACGAGTTCTGTAACTTCCATTGCTACGGCCATGATGCCCGAAATTTTACCGTCTTTATCTTTTAAAGGATGATATACAAAGTTGAAATATACCTGCTCCAGTTTCCCCATCCTTTTCAAAGGGACTAAGAATTCGTTGCCATAAAAAGGTATTCCTGTAAGAATGACTTCTTTAAATAATGGAGCTACTACCTCTTTCACTTCCGGTAAGGCTTCAAAAACCGGAAGGCCGATAAATTGTTCAGAACTTCTATCAACAAGTAGCAAATAAGCATCATTGGCCAGTTCTACAATTAGGTCAGGGCCTCTAACAATGGCAATTGCAAGTGGGGCTTGTTGAACAGAATCCCGAAATCTTTTTTCGCTTTCTTCAATTTTCCTTGAGGCGTCAATGATTTCTTTTTCCGATTTTTTTCTTGCAGTAATATCGCGGGCAATAGCAAACATCATAGGCTCGTCTTCCACCTGTAATTTGCCTAAGCTAATTTCGACAGGATAGATTTCGCCTTCTTTATTTTTGTGTAAGGTTTCAAACGAGGGAATCGCATTGGTTTGAGCAAGGGAAAAAAGTTTTTTAAATTTATCACTGTCATAATTGGGGTCAACGTCCGGCACTTTAATGAGTTCTAATTCCTTTTTCGTATATCCCCATTTTTTAAGAGCAATATTGTTAAGATAAGAGAAACTGCCATCTTCCCTCATAAGTATAAATGGGTCACCTGCATTGTCTGCCATAAACTTGAAAAGCTTTATTTCATTCACAGCATTTTCCAGCTCTATCTTTTTTTTCTGGAGCCGCTCTTCACTTTCTTTTAAATCATCAAGCGCTTTCTTTTTATTTGTTGTTTCAATCACTGTAACCAACACTCCACCAATCTCGCCATCATCCATTTTGATAGGACTATAAGCAAAATCAAAATAACAATTTTCAATAAATCCATTTCTGTTGAGAGGCAACATTAAATCAGGAAACCCGACAGGCATACCATTCATTACACCATCAAACATGGATTCAATAATATGCCATATCTCTGCGAAGGTTTCCCTGGTGCTGATTCCAAGAGCCTGCGGATGCTTTGTAGATCCTAATATAGGACGGTAACCATCGTTATAGATTTGCGTATATTCTTTTCCCCATGCTATATACATTCCAAATGGATTGTTAAGCACTACAGAGACGATAGTCCGTAAACTTTGCGGCCAGTTTTCAGGATCTCCTAAAGGAGTTTTGGTCCAATCCTTCGCACGAATAAGCTCGCCCATTTCTCCGCCTCCAAATAGAAATTGATATTTGGGATGTAAATCAATATCTTTTTTCAATGGCTAGTTTTCTACAATCGAGTTAAAAAATACAAGTGTAATCAAATATAGTTGAATTTGATTTTATCAATATTTTGTTTCGATAGGTAACACCATTATCAACTTTCAGTTTACGAGGGAGTTTTCCCTTTCAGCAGTTTCATTTCATATTT
The DNA here is from genome assembly GCA_040006135.1 of Ginsengibacter sp. Taxonomy (GTDB): domain Bacteria; phylum Bacteroidota; class Bacteroidia; order Chitinophagales; family Chitinophagaceae; genus Ginsengibacter. The sequence continues at coordinate 4,581 of JBDTXP010000142.1, forward strand.
ATCAGGATGGACCAAAGACGGTGGGCATCATATACCGCCTGTTCAAAGGTTACAGTCTATTAAAGTAAATGGGATCAATTATATAAATGATAATAGGAAAGAAGTTATTTTATAGGAATAAATAAATAATTGTTTAAAATTTATCAATTGTAAAAAACAAAAAATATATTCAATTCTGATGTTTAATATTATATTGTAAACCATCTTATTTCTAATTCTTTAAATTTATGAAAAGGTGGTAAAGTACAGTTATATATAAGCTTAAAAAATGTAAAGTATATTTTATACTCTGAAGGTGGGGGGCAGATTAAAATTTTATTATTATGATTAATTCCAAATGCGGGACAGGAATGACAAAGCCATCCAGATTTCTATCCTTAAGAAACGAGATGCTTCCATTGATAAAAAAAAGGAGATATTATTAATTTTTTAGAAATAAATAAATAAAAGCATGAAAAAGAGATTACTTACGTTATTGGTAATTTCAATTTTTTCCTTTGGCAGCGTGTCTGCGCAAATGGAAAGAGCTGTATGGAGTAAGGAAAAAGCCAAAGAATGGTATGCCACCAAAGGATGGTTGCGGGGAAGTGATTTTATCCCCAGTACCGCCATCAATCAGTTGGAAATGTGGCAGGCCGCTACTTTCGATCCTAAAACGATTGACCGTGAGTTGGGCTATGCGCAATCAATTGGCTTTAATGCTATGCGAGTTTATTTGCATCACCTGGCATGGCTTAAAGACAAGGAAGGATTTAAAAACCGTATGAAGGAATATCTTTCAGTTGCGGGTAAACATCATATAGGAACCATCTTTGTGATTTTTGATGACGTGTGGAATAATACTTACCATGCCGGTAAGCAGCCTGTCCCAAAACAGGGGATCCATAATTCCGGCTGGGTACAGGATCCCGGAGAACTATATCGCGCAGAACCATTGCTCGGCGATACATTAGAGCAATATGTAAAAGATATTTTAAGCACGTTTAAGCATGATAAAAGGATAATACTATGGGACCTTTATAATGAACCGGGGAATTCAAATTATGGAAATCGAAGCATGGATCTTCTGAAAGAAGTATTTACCTGGGGACGTCAGGTAAATCCAGATCAGCCTTTGTCTGCAGGTGTGTGGAATGATAAACTGGTAGATTTGAATGTATATCAATTGGCTAATTCTGATGTGATAACTTATCATAATTATAATAAAGAATCTGAGCATGCAAAAGTGATTGATTCTTTAAAGCCTTATGGTCGCCCATTGATATGTACTGAATATATGGCAAGAACAAGAGGTAGTTTGTTCGCTACCATTATGCCGCTGCTTAAAAAAGAAAAAGTTGGGGCTTTCAACTGGGGATTGGTTTCAGGCAAAACGAATACTATGTATGCCTGGGATACCCCAATGCCAAACGGTGGTGAGCCAAAGCTTTGGTTTCATGATATTTTTCGAAAAGATGGAACACCATTCAGTAAAG
>JBDTXP010000143.1:0-6029 GCA_040006135.1 Ginsengibacter sp.
GCAGCGCCTCTCTGGGCGCATTCTTCATAAATAAGTTCCATTGCTTTTTTTCGGTTATTTTCATCCAGGTGACTATAAGGCTCATCCAATAATAAAAAATCGAATGGCTGCATAAGTGCCCTGATGATGGCGATTCTTTGCTTTTCGCCATAGCTGCATGATCCTGCAGTTTGGTTTAATTTATCTTCAATACCCAGCCTTGCTGCCATCTCTTTTATCACATCAACTTTATGATAGGGATTCAATGCTCTTTTGATCTCAATATTTTCAAAAGCAGTTTGATTTTCAAACAATCTTAAATCCTGGAATACAATGCTTACTTTTTGTTGACGGTAGATTGCGAAATCATCTGAATTTAATTTATCTATATTTTTTCCATCATAAGTAATGGTGCCTTCATAATCATTTCGCAGCCCATAAATAAAATGTATGATAGATGATTTGCCCGTACCGGAAGGAGCGACTATATGCACATGTTCCCCTTTTTTAATTTCCAAATTCTTGCCCCATGCCTGTGAAGCAAGTGCTTTCCCTTTGTCAATATAACGGGGTATTACACCATTAAGTGAGATCACCATTCAGGAGAAATTATTTTGCAATTGTAGTGTCAATGTGTACAGTGTCCATTGGCGGTGGTGCAAGCAAAGAATCCATGTTTGCCGTTTTGGGCATGCTGGCTTTTCTTTCTTCATTAATTTTATACATCTCATCAGCGAAACTTGCCAACTGCTTCAGGCTATTTGTTTTGTCATCCACCATGTTTACTTCAATATTACTCGTAATGGCACCATCATCAAAATCGCCACCTTTCATTGTTGCATTCTTCCATGTCTTTAAGCTTGCATCAAGGGCTTTCTTTGCTAATGAATCAGTTTTCTTATCCATTGATATAGCAGATATCAATTTTTGAAAATCAAGATAAGCACCCATTGAATGGCCGTCAATTTTATCAAGGAAATCAAAAGATGATTTACTGTTATTATTTAAAAATCCATTTGCGAAGTTTTGATGATTACTTACTACAAAATATTTATCAGTCAATTGCGCATTTATAGAAGTATCCTTACTCATAGAGTTTTTCATCTTATCGAGGTAAGTCATGATCTTTTGAAATGAAGCTTTGTCATTTACACCCATTGCCATTAATACATTCATATCTGGTATCATTGATGAGTTCAACATAACACCTTCAGCGTTACGCGAAGTATCAATTTTCATATTCAGATCTGTCACAGCCACGAGCAAATTGCCATTATTCGCTTTAGTAATATCCTGCAGATTAAAGCCTGCTTGTTGAAGAAACATATTAGCCATACCATCTGCTCCAATTAATTTTACGAGTTCTTCCAGTGCTCCGGCCTTAAAATTAGCAGCAAACATCCCAATCACATTTTGTGATGGAATATTTTTTATAATGTCCGTATTTATTTTAGAACCATTATATTTTTTATAATAATCACTCAACTCTTTACCCAGGTAATTCTTTTGTTCCACTAAAATCTTCCCATCGTCAAAATTTACTCTGTAGGTGCCGATATTACCTTTGAAAAACACATCGAGTTTCATCATTCCCAGCATACCCAATGCAGCATTATTATTCATGATCTCTTCCGTATTTTGCCACATGTACACATCACCTTTTTGTTTCACCAGGTCGCTGTATTTCGTGTTATTTGCAAGGCTGCTATCAGTTTTTAAATTAAATAGACTTGTTGCAAACGTGGTTAATGAAGCACTATTATCTGCCGGTGCAGAACTAGGCGGTCCGGCTATGGTATCATTGAAATCAGTAAATTTAGGACTCTGAGGAACATCCATTACGTAAACAAAATTCTTGTCATTCCATGTGGCAATATTATTTTTCTTTAATAATAAAACATTCAGATCTCCTGATTTAGTTGTCGCGCTTCCGTTGCTGAAATTTTTATTAAAAGCTTCAAAATCTGCAGCTTTTTTTAAACTCCCTTCCAGAACTACCTGGTAATTTTGGCTTTTATCTTTATTTACAAAAAAAGTTATCGGGTCCTGCAAATCTATTCCGCTGGCTTCAGGATTTGCTAAAAGCTTTTTCATCCATTCAGGATGTGAAGTATCTCCCTGTACGTTTTGAAACCACGACATTTTTTTCATATCATCAATTGATACTTTACTTGTCAGGGATTTCATATTTAGTTGGGCAACAAATAAAGCATTGGCAGGGATCATTTTTCCACTATCGCCTTTTTTCCCACATGATGAAAAAATAAATGAAGCACAAAGAACGATGAGAGAAAATTTAATGAAAGATTTCATTTGAAAATAGTTTTGATTTATGTAATAAAGGATATTATTTAAATTTTTATTAAAAATAATGAAAACGCATCATACTTTTTGGGTAATCGTATGGCTGGCTAATATTTCATATAACCGGCTTATGTCTATTTTTTCCTGTGTATTCTTATTAAGGTCTTTTAAAACAGCTTGCTTTGTTTCTATTTCATCATTACCTAATATAACTCCCCATTTTATTTTGCGTTTGAGAGCATATTTAATTTGCTTTTCCAATTTTGCTTTTTCAAAATATAGCTCACAGGAAATACCCAATTGCCTGCATTGTTGCATGATGCCAAATGCATGCCTGCTCTCTTTTTCACCCATATTAAAAAAGATAACCGAAGTAGCATGCTGCAGGCTTGCCGGAAATAATTTTTGTTCTTCCATTACGTCATAAATTCTGTCAAGGCCAAAACTAATACCTACTCCCGGTACATTGGGAATGCCAAATAAGCCTGTAAGATCATCATATCTGCCTCCACCTCCGATACTTCCAATGGCGACTTCTTTCGCCTGCACTTCATATATTGTACCTGTATAATAATTAAGTCCCCGTGCCAGGTTAAAATCGACTTCCAATGGAGATTCTTTAAAATTTTCTTTAATTATTGATAAAATTGCACTCAATTCTTCTATTCCTTTTGCCCCCGAAGGATTATTGGCGACGAGATTCTTTATTGCTGATAATTTTTCAGCATTACTTCCGCTGATCTCAAGGTATTTAGCAATAATAGCTTTACTTTTTTCTTGCAATCCTAATATTTCCAATTCTTCTTTTACCTTTTGCAGGCCAATCTTATCCAGTTTATCAATCACAATCACAAGCGATTGCATTGAATCACCAACGCCGCATGTTTCCGCAAGAGCATATAAAATTTTTCGATTATTTATTTTTATTGTCACCGGTATTTTTAGCCGCCGGAAAACTTCCGAATAAATACAGGCAAATTCTGCGTCACTAATCATGGAATAAGTTCCGGCAACATCCGCATCACATTGGTAAAATTCCCTGTACCTGCCACGTTGAGGCCTGTCGGCCCGCCACACAGGTTGTATCTGGTATCGTTTATAGGGCATTGTTAGCTGGCCATAATTCATCGCCACATAGCGTGCAAAAGGAATTGTAAGATCATAACGTAATGCCCGTTCCGTAATATTTTTATCAGCTTTTCCTTTGAGAATATTTTCAAAACCTTCTCTGGTTGCTTTTTCCTTGACGGGATTATTAAGGCCGTTATTTAGAACTTTAAATATAAGTTTGTCACCTTCATCTCCATATTTGCCGAGGAGCGTTTCAAGGTTTTCCATTGCAGGCGTTTCCAAAGGTTCGAAACCATATAATAGGAATACAGCTTCAATCGTGTCAGTTATATATTTTCGCTGACGCAATTTATCTGCTCCAAAATCACGATTGCCCTGAGGAATAGAAGGCTTCATTTATTTTCTTAAATATTTATCATTGGTGTCAAAAATAAGCCTTCACGGCAAATAGAAGTAAGTATAAATCCATATTTCAATAAATGTGGAATTAAAAAGCAACTGCATCTTAAGAGCAGTAAAGGGACATTAACATTTCTATTACATCCTTTTTTAAGTTATATGCATCATTTTAATAGTAAAATAATTGGTGATTATTTAGGCGCCTCTAACAGGTTTTTTAAAATTAAAAAAGTGAAGTCTGAAAAAATTAGATAAAATATTTATCTTGCTCCACTCTGAAAAAATAAATTATGAGTCTTGAAGAATTTGAAAATACGCCTGATCCGAAGACAAGAAGGTATGCGATGATGCGCAGCATCAGTGATTATGGGATGGGTCTTTTATATATCGCTATTGGTGTTATAATATTATTTGCACGGCAATTTAATTTCAATAACGATTTTGTAATGACAATTCCTGCTAAGATTTTTGCAATTGTAGCCATCATTTATGGTGTATGGAGAATGTACCGTGGCTATAAAAAAAATTATTTTAGGAAAGATGAAATATAAAATTTTACCTCACCGCATTTTTATCAATGGTATGTTACCCGTTTTGATGGGCGTAATTGCTATGGTGTTTACCGGATGCGGGGGTGGTAATTCACGTGCTGACCTTGATTCACCGCAGAAAGGAACTATACATATAAGTGTAGATGAATCATTTAAGCCTGTCATTGATTCCCAGATACAGGTTTACATGGCACTACATCCTGAAACTAAAATAATAGCAGAATATAAATCAGAAGCAGATTGTTTTAAAGACTTGATGAAAGACAGTACGCGCATGATCATTGTTACCCGTGGCCTGAATGATAAGGAGGAAAAATATTATAATGAAAAATTTTATTTCTACCCTTCATGGCAAAAAATAGCTAACGATGCTGTAGCGGTAATTGTAAATAAGGCATCCAAAGATTCTGTATTTTATATTGCAGACCTAAGGAGCATGCTTAAAGGCACATCCGCTGATAATGCAAAGTTTGTATTTGATGGTCTGTCTGGGTCCAGTAGTTTAAGATTTGTAAAAGATTCAATTCTGCGTGGGGAAGATTTTGATACAGCACACGTATTTGCAGAAAAAACCAGCCAGGATGTAATAAACTATGTAGAACAAAATAAAAACGTGATCGGATTTGTAGGTGTTAGCTGGATAGGCAATCCCGAAGACACTGCCCAACTTAGTTTTTTATCAAAAATTAACATCGCGGCAATTCAATGTACCTGCCCTGAAAAATCATTTGTAAAGCCTTACCAGGCGAATATTGTGACTAAGAGATATCCATTGGTACGCGGTTTGTATTATGTGCTTAAGGAAAACTACAATGGACTAGGTAGTGGCTTCGCTAATTTTTTACAGGATGAGAGAGGTCAAAAGATTTTTTGGCGGGCATATCTCGCACCTGCAAAGATGAACTTGCAAGTAAGAAAAGCAACACTTAACTGACAATAATTTTAAAAAAAAAGAAAAAAGTAAACGATGAAAAAAATCAGCTTAGTTACCTTATTTATTTTGATGGCCGGATTTCTATGGGCGCAAAGTATTGATGAAGGGAAAAAATTTATAAATTATGAACGTTGGGAGAGTGCTCAAAGTGTATTCAATAAAATGATCACAGCGGATCCTAATAATTCAGAAGCAATTTACTGGCTTGGTCAAACTTATTTACAAAATTTTGATAATCCAGACACACTTGCAGCTCTTAATCTTTATCAGAAAGCATTGCAGGCAAATCCAAATGCTCCATTGCTTATGGTAGGCGTGGGTGAGATTGAATTAATGAAGGGAAAAAATCAGGATGCGCGCAATCGTTTTGAGGCAGCAATCAACCTCACAAAAAAACGTGATCTTGATCAGACACTCCTTGCAGTGGGAAGAGCCAATGTAGATGCCAAGGGCGGAGATGCATTGTATGCAATTGAAAAACTAAAAGATGCTGCTGATAAAAATAAAAAAAGTTCCGAAATATTAGTCGTTTTAGGCGATGCATACCGTAAACTGATTGATGGGGCAAACGCAACTTTATCATATCAGAGCGCACTTGCACTTGATCCCAAAAATGCGCGTGCGGACTTTATGATAGGTAGAATTTTTGAAACCCAGGGTTTTGGCCAGGAATCAATTTATATGAAATATTATAACGATGCTATTACAGCAGATGCAAATTTTGCACCTGTATATTATTGGTTATATAGTTATTATTATCAGCGCGATGTAAATAAAGCTAGGGATTATCT
>JBDTXP010000144.1:0-6022 GCA_040006135.1 Ginsengibacter sp.
AGTTACCTTAAGAAATCCACCACTCCACAATTAGTCGACGCCTTTAAACCTGTGATTGAAGTTGCTCTGAAAAAAGCTGATGCCAGTAAATACTGGAATGATGTATTCACAACTTATAATCGTTTTTCATCAAAACCTGTAGATACAGATATTAATAGTTATGTAACATCCAAGGCACTTGATGGAATATTTTATTACGTAGCCAAAGAAGAAATAAATATCAGGAAAAATCCTGCAGGAAGGGTTACAGATGTATTGAAAAAGGTTTTTGGGAACTGAAATTAAAATAAGAAAATCAAGAAAGAAATTGGGGGATTCTTCGGGATCTAATAATTTGAGGGCTTACTATTTATTCATAATTGCTTCCCGATCTTTAGGAATTTTTATCTTTCAATAATCCGGCAATATCTTTTTCCAGCCTGGCTAATTCGTCTTTTTTTAAGCCGTCATAAATTCCACGAACTCTTTTCTCTTTATCTACCAGTGCGAAAAATTGTGTATGGATAAACTGGTCATCGATATTTTGAGGATGGTTCTTATCATTATCTAAAGAATAACTTTGACGCGCCATTTTGTAAAGAGAATCTTTTGATCCGGTAACGAAATACCATTTAGCATCAAATTGTGGATTCGCTCCTATCATTTTTTCTTCATAGGCTTTTAAAACAGGCACTGAATCAACTTCGGGCATAGAAGTATGGGAAAGTATCGCAAAATCTTTATCTCCTTTAAAATGATCAAAAATATTTTTCATGTTGGCATTCATCTTAGGACAAATCCCCTTACAAGTCGTAAAAAAATATTCCGTTACATATACCTTTCCTTCCATTGTGTGATTGGTAACTTGTTCACCATTCTGATCGGCAAAAGAAAAATCCTGTACATAACTTAATACAGGAAGCTTGACATCAAAGTAACCTTTGGTTGTTCCTAACAATAACCAAAAAGCGCCTATCAGAAGGAAAATAAACAAACCATAGCCAATCAATTTCTTTTTCATCCTTCAAAGTTATGGCATAGTATCAAAGTCCCTTTACCATCCGGGAAATATTTATTCTTTATTTGTATTTGTAAAAAATCTAAGGGATCAACAATTTTTTAAAATCACTGCTATCCCCGGAGAAAACATTAAAATCTACCGGCGACTGAATACCATCTACAGTACCCGTTTCACTGTGTTGCCAAAAAACCCATTTATAATTTATTCTTGGCTTGTCCGGCTGCAGATAATGTGCAATCCATAAAGGATAATCGCTAAATCCATTTGAAAAGTATTTTAGGTAGAAGTTTATGTTGGTATATAAAATTGGTTTTACCCCATACTTCCTTTCAATAAGATGAAGCCATTGTAAAACATCCTTTTGCATTTGAATAACTGACAAACGTCCGGACTTTTCCACATCAAGAACCGGCGGAAGGTCTCCGCTCTTTAAAGGTACTATTTGAACATAATTATTTGCCTGAAGTACAGGGTCCCTCCCCGGAACAAAAAAATGATACGCCCCTTTAGGAATTTTTTGTACTTCAGCATTATACCAATTACGTCTAAATTGATCATCCACGCGGCTTTTACCTTCCGTTGCCTTTATAAAAACAAAACCTATACGAAGGCCGTTTACTTCCATATTTTTTACTTCCTGCCAGTTAATTGTCTGCTGATAACGGCTCACATCTATCCCGTGAATATCATAACCACGCGGTATTTCTATATTAAAGCCAGGGTAAAATATATGTGGTTGAATGAAAAAACTATTAACAACATAATAGACGATAGCGAGAGTTATGCAAAGCCCAATGAATATTTTTATAAAAGCTCTTGCGGGCTTCCGTTTGCTTTTCCGCGCCACTATTTATTCGTGGGTTTTATTTAGTAAAAAAATTTATTTCTTAATATCTTTTTTTGAAATTAGCCATGGCTTTGAGTTTGTGTCCAATGCCTTGTGGCATTGCGATACACTTCTCTAAATAAGTAATGGACTGATAACGTGGCAAAAGTAAACTATCGCGACTTTATTGAATTTTTATCTTCAATTTTTTAATTGAAATGGTAGTAGTATAATGGAAAAATATATTATTAATCCTTTATTATTCTCTTTACCACTTTTACATTTTTATCTGTTGTTATTTTAAGTAAATAACCTCCTCGTTGCCATGCTGCTGTATATATTTCCTGGTAATATGATTGATTTAAAGGAGAGGATAAATTATAAACAAGCGCTCCATTCATATTATAAATTTTAAAGTCAACTTTTGTCCCTTCAAAATTTTGTAGAAATACTGAGAAAGTCTGGTGAAAGGGGCTGGGGTATACCAAGGCAGTATTCGGATTGGCAGTAAATTCAGTCTTTTGAGTAGTATTATTTTTTGTGATTAGCCAATAATCGGGATCAACAATAACTGTATCGGGAATAAAGCCAATTGATTTAAAAAATGTCTCTCCATTAAATTTATTATCTAAAACTACCAAGGCTTGTTGCGTCGAATTTTTAAATAATAACGGCACAGGCAGTTGGAAAAATGATACTGAGGGATGTGAAGTTGTTTGATTAAGAGAAATCTTTAAATAACCATTTCCTGTAGAAGACCACACTACTTTATATGATGGATATCCCTGGCCATAAAACCATTGATTAAAAAAATAATCCAGTTTTAAATTTGGCCGACCTATTTCAAGATTGCGTTGCAAATCCTTTGTTGTAGCAAATCCATAAGCAATTGTGCTATCGTCCAGGTATGAGCGCAATGCGGGAAAAAACCTATCATCACCCATTATCCAACGAAGCATATATAATAAATGCGACCCTTTTGTATAACTTAGCCTTGAATTAAAAATGCGGTTTACGCTGGTAGTATCATCTACAAATACAGAGCCGCCGGGCTGAGACGTGATTACATTTATTTCATTTCTCCTTGCCGCTATTGCATTTTGTGGATATTTTTTTTCGTAATCCATACTGGCTAAATGTGTGGCAAATCCTTCATTGAGCCAGATGTGCTGCCAACTGGCACAGGTTATTTTATCACCAAACCATTGATGTGCTAATTCGTGCGACATTAATCCTTCATCCGGACTAACAATAAAAGTAGAAGTTTGATGTTCCTGTCCGCCGCCCCAGCCAAATTGAACGTGGCCATATTTTTCCTTTATGAAAGGATAAGGTTCGAATACGGTGCTGAAATATTGCAACGATGCCAACACTAAGGGCGTATTGGTTTTGAAAGCGTTCAAACTTTCAGGGTAGCAAAAGGTTTGCATGAGTAGCTGTTTTCCAGCTATAGTTACATAATCTATAAATTCAGAGTAGTTAGTTACCGCCATACAAATCAGGTATGTTGCTATTGGGTATCGATGTTTCCAATGAGTAACGACACCACCCGGAGTAACCGTTTCACTCAGGCGAAGGCCATTGGATGCAGCTTTATAGGAAACAGGATTGGTGATGATCACATCAATTGAATCAGCTTTATCATCCAAACCATTTTTACAAGGCCACCAGTCGCGGCTCCCATAGGGCTCGCTAAGCGTCCACATACCAGGTACACCGCTATGTGTAGAATTTACAAAAGAACCAAAGCCGGTGTTAGCAGGTATTCCCTGGTAATAAATAGAGACAGAATCCAGAACGCCTGCATTTACAGATGAACTAAAATTTATCTGTATCGTATTATTTTGTTGGGAAAAATTAAGTGGCTGATTTCTTTGAATTACGCTATCTACATGCAGGTCACTCATCAGGTCGTAGATAATATTTGTTGAGGTGGCTAAAACCACAAAATAAGAAGTTACTTTTCCTTTAATATATCGCACAGTTGGATTAACCTGCCATTCACACCTGTAATATTTTACATCAAAGTTTTGAGAGGAAGCAGATGCATTCGCCTGTTGGGTACGCATATAGGCTTTCGCTTCCATTCTGGCAATTTCATCTGTAGTACGTCTTTGAGGGGGTTGTTGCGCATAAGTTATTGACCCTAAACACAATAAAATAATAAGGATAGTTTTCATATGGGTTGTTTAACGCTGTATTAACGTGAAAGCTTGCATGTTAAGTGTTTGCGGTGTACATTTGCAACCTTTGAAAATACACAGTCAAAATACAACATCGTTCTTTATATAAAGGTCTATTTATTTAGACAAATAAAACCCTTTTAAAGGGCTTGCGTTATTAATAGCGTGAAATAATTATTTGATCATGAAAAAATTCGTTAATGAAAACTATTCAATCAAAGAGCTTATTAACGTTGATTATAATATTTTTTATAATTGGCTTTAGCACTTCGGCAAAAAATTTTATTGGTTACCAGGGTGATTTTACAGATACTACCATTGTAAATGCACCTTACAGAAGTATGTACCTGATGGAAAACCCATTGAGGGTAAAATATCCAAACATACTTAAAGAGCACCGTGATGAGAGTAAGGCATATATAACTAAATATAGTAAAAAAGAGCGCTCCTATATTATGCTTATGTTTAAGCGCGGGAAAGATTATTTTCCAAAAGCTCTTGAAATTTTTAAGAAATATAATGTTCCTGCCGTATTTCAAATGCTTCCTGCACTCGAATCAAATTTTATGGCTAATGCAGTATCACCTGCTGGCGCAGTAGGCTATTGGCAGTTCATGAGCGAATTAGCGCATGAATATGGGCTAAATACCGGCGGTAAATATGATGAAAGAAAAAATTTCAACAAATCAACCACTGCAGCAGCAAAATTTTTTAGAGATCAGCTTGATTATTTCAATGATGATATTTTACTTACCGTTGCAGCTTACAATTGCGGACAAGGTCGCGTAAGGCTTGCTTTGAAAAAAGGTGGAGATCGTAATGCAGATTTTTGGGACATAAAGCAATACCTTCCATCTGAAACACGCAGATTTGTGATGAACTTTTTAGCTCTAAATGTCATTTCGCTCAATTATGAAAAGTTTTTAAATCATAAATTGAATTTTGAAGAACCGGTTACGCTTCAATTAGCAAAAACAGATACCGTTAAAGGTCCAGAAAATTCATTAGCTCAAAATTCATTGTAAGCAGTCGTATGGGTTACCTTTGATGCATGCCCCAGGTAAATATTAATGATAGCCTTAATTTTCTTTCGAAGCTCACTTTTCGAAGAGTTTGGAATGCATCCAAGGTGTACAGCAGTTTCTATATAAGCAGGATACTAAATCGGCCTGTACAATGGGGTTTACCGATTTCTATTTCATTTGAGCCTACAACTTCGTGCAATTTGCGCTGCCCCGAATGTCCCAGCGGACTCAGGCAATTCACCCGACCTACCGGCATGTTGAAAAAAGACTTTTTTACAGACACGATCGATGACATTTATAAAGAAATCAGCTACCTGATTTTTTATTTCCAGGGTGAGCCATATTTGAACCGGGATTTCCTTGAAATGGTAAAATATGCCGCTGCAAAAGGACTATATACAGCCACTTCTACCAATGCTCATTACCTGACTGATGAGATAGCAAAAAAAACTGTAGAAAGCGGGCTGGACCGGTTAATCATATCCATTGATGGCACTACGCAGGAAGTGTATCAACAATACCGGCGTGGTGGAAATTTAGAAAAGGTAATACAAGGCGCTAAAAATATTGTAAAGTGGAAAAAAGAATTGAAAAGTAAAACACCATTTGTCTTTTTTCAATTTCTTGTCGTGAAGCCAAATGAGCACCAGGTAGAGGACATCAAATTATTGGCAAAAGAAGTAGGGGTTGATGAAGTGCGTTTTAAAACAGCACAGGTATATGATTATGAAAATGATCCAAACCAACTGGTACCTATAAACGAAAAGTACAGCCGCTATAAAAAAAATAAAGACGGAAAAAACATTGCGAAAAATAAGTTGGCTAATCATTGCGGGAAATTATGGCAGGCCAATGTGATCACATTCGATGGAGCCGTAGTTCCGTGTTGCTTTGATAAAGATGCAGCGCATAAATTGGGCGACCTAAAAAAGGAATCATTTAAAAGCATCTGGCAAAACGAAGAATACAAGAATTTCCGGAAAGAATT
>JBDTXP010000145.1:0-5995 GCA_040006135.1 Ginsengibacter sp.
ATTCTCTTTCCAGGCAAGCATACCACCTTTAAGATTTTTTACATTTGCAAAACCTAATTGCTCCAGTACCATGGCGGCCATTTGGCTGCGTTGGCCGCTGCGGCAATAACATATTACTTCTTCCTCCTTTAGATGTTCGAGGTCCTCTGTTTGCATGCTTTGTATTTTACCTAAAGGAAAAGGTATACCTCCGATATTAAATTCAGCTGTTTCGGCTGGCTCACGCACATCAATAAGATTAATTTTTTCTCCATCATCCAGGCGTTTTTTTAATTCTTCAGGTGTAATGTGTTCCATGTTGTTTATTTTTTTTCGATAACTTTCTTAGACGGTTCCTGTGTTATGGTAGCTTGTTTTTGTTGGTTGATTACAGCCGGCGGAATGTTGGTCTGGGTTGAGTCTGTCACCGGTCTATCCACCTGTATCCAAATATCCATAGTTTGTCCCGGTTGTATGTACATCGGATTATTATCATAGGTTGTAACATCAGGATTTTGCCGGAATACAAATGCATTTGCAGTATCTGAAATTGCTCCCGATGTAAGAATAGAAGCGAGCATTATATTGTTGCTCTTTAAAACTTCACGAGCTTCAAAAACTGTAAGGCCAACAAGGTTGGGAACTTTAATTTTAATCTCTTCATTTCCACCGCCAATTTCCAGGCTTATTCCTGAGCCCCATCTGATTTTAGTACCGGGTTGAATTTCCGCACCATTATATGATTGACTGAGCACTGAGCCTTTCATAAAATTTGGCGTCATGGTGGTATCCTTTAGCTCAAGATGACTCTTTTTTAATTTATCCAGTGCAAAGCGATAGCTGAGCCCTTCCAATTTTGGCATATCTATTAATGGAAGAGAAAAAGGGTTAACATTTAAAAATACCGTGCGATTTACTTTTACTGTTGCATTAGGTTCAGGAAGTTGTTTTCTCACAATATTTAAAGGAAGGCTATCGTGATAAGACGAATCGGTAATGATTACTTCAAATCCATCTTTTTCTAATTGGCTTACAGCCTTATCCACACTAAGTCCTGTAACCGATGGTACTTTTAGATAGCTGCCATGATTGGTCATCCATCCCAATGATTTAAAAAAGATAAAACCTAAAATAAATACGAGCAAAAACGCCGCAATGAGATTGACAATAAAGGATTGGCGCGAAAGAAATTTAAACACGTAGGATCTTTAGATTGTTTTTAAAAGATGCAATTTAAACGAAATTCGGGATGTTCAATTTTAAGAAAGTTAAAAGTTAAATGGGGTTACCTATTTAATTATCAATGCGAATATTAATAAAAATCTGCACCCTGCTACAAAAAGTATTTTTTATCTTTTGTCTGAAAGGCATTCTTCCAGCAAAATTGTATAAAAATCTTTTAAGTCCCACCCTAATGCCTTTACCTGCTGCGGCACCACACTGGCTGCGGTCTGACCGGGCACAGTATTTATCTCCAGCATAAATGGTTTTTGTTTGTCTTTGTTATAAATAAAATCTATTCTTACTACACCTTTGCAATTGAAGGTTTCATAAATTTTTAAGGCTGTACCGGAAATTTGTTCTTTCATTTCTTCAGAAATTTCTGCAGGTGTTATCTCCTCGCTACCTCCATTATATTTAGCATCAAAATCGAAAAAATCTTTTTTAGAAAGTACTTCCGTAATGGGCAATACTGTTATTTTTCCTTTGTGAGAAAATACACCGACTGTGAATTCACGCCCTTCAATATATTCTTCTATTAACACCTGGTCATCTTCATTAAATGCTTTTTGAATCGCTTCATCTAATTCAGCCTCCTCAAAGATCTTGCTCATGCCAATGCTTGAGCCACCATTATTAGGTTTTATAAAAAGTGGAAAGTTCAACTTCTTTACTTCACCAGGTATTTCTTTAAAACTTTTTTTAAATAATAAAATAGAATTGGAAACCGGTATTCCTGCAAAAGCCGCTACAGCAACAGTATATCTTTTATTAAATGTAAGTGCCGAAACAGCACAATCGCAGGAAGTGTAAGGAATCTTCATCAGGTCAAAGTAACCCTGCAACTTCCCATCTTCACCGGGAGTACCGTGGATGCCAATGAGCACTGCATCAAAAGTTATTTTACCGGATGATAAAGGGATAGAAAAATCATTTTTATCAACCTGAATTTTTTCTCCGGCACTGGTAACATGCCACCATCCATCAGGTGTAATATCTATTTTATAATAATTAAACTTTTCCGGGTCTATATTTTTCTCAATTGTAGGCGCAGTCATATAAGATACGGATGCCTCGCCTGCAAAGCCACCTGTTACAAACGCAATTGTATGTTTCATAAATATAAAAATTTACCTTGGATTTGATTCTACACCTTCATTACCTGAATCTAAAACAAATTTCCAATCTCCATCTGTTTGTTTTTTCCAGATACTTACATAAGTGCCTTTTAATGTTGTATCAGCAGTAACCAGTGTATACATTCCATAAGTGTAACCAATGTCACCGGAGGAAGCGATATCTCCATTGGATGGAACCCAGGAAATAGTATAGGCAGTATCATTAATCTGGGTTAAGAAGTCAATGGCATCAGCACCTACAATTGGCATATGGCCAGGCCTTAATAAGGCCCCTTCTTTACCTATATATTGTATGAAAGCTTTCTTCATGCCTAACTGCCTGCTCATATCAGAAAAAGCCTTATCGGCATTAATAATTTCCTGGACATCCGCCGTTTTTTTTACGGTAACATCAGGTTGCGTATCACAGGCGGATAAACTAAAGATTAGTAGTAAAAATATTGGGACTAAGTTTTTTTTCATAACTTTTCTAAAATGTAATTTCCTTGTTTAAATAAGTAGTTATGAAATATGCATTTTATCCTTCTTAGCTAATAATTCCTCCACTGTTTCCTGGTACATTTCATCCGGTACACAACAATCTACCGGGCAAACTGCAGCGCATTGAGGCTCTTCATGAAAACCCTGGCACTCTGTACATTTATCAGGTACTATATAATAAATATCAGTTGCTATAGGAGGATTGCGTTGATCAGTATCCATCATGCTCCCATCAAGTAACGGCATTTCGCCTTTTACGGTAGTGCCATCAGCTATTGCCCACTCCACACCACCTTCATAAATTGCGTTATTGGGGCATTCAGGTTCGCATGCTCCACAGTTAATACATTCATCAGTTATTTTTATCGCCATAATAATTGTTTTTTATTGCAGGCTCTCCAATATTGTTTATTTCCGACTTTTGCCTGCATAAGTGTTACAAATATAACTAGTATATTATTTTATTTTTTATGATTTTAGAAGAAAGACTTGCCCTGATGATAAGATTGGGTAAATATATGCTGCACACTGAAGAAGAAGGACTTGCTGCGATCATTCAAAAAGCGCATGATCATAATAAATGGTTTATTCCCGAATTCACTAAAATTGCATTGAGAAATATTGCAATAAATTTATTAGATGAAAAAAAGTTAAAGGAGTGGGTTAAACATTACCATCTCGATAATAATATTTCTTCACACAAGGTGGGCATAGTGATGGCAGGAAACATTCCGCTTGTCGGCTTTCATGATTTTTTATGCACCTTTATCGCCGGGCAAAAAGCCGTAATTAAATGCTCCTCAAAAGATGATCAGCTGCTTCCTTTTTTAATAAAAATATTAACGGAGTGGGACAGCAGGATGAGTAATTATGTTTCGTTTGAAGTCATGCTTAAAAACTGTGAAGCATACATCGCTACAGGCAGCAACAATTCATCAAGGTATTTTCATTATTATTTTGGAAAATATCCATCTATCATCAGGAAAAATAAAACCTCAGTTGCTGTATTAACCGGGAAGGAAACGGAGGATCAATTATCTGCATTGGCAGACGATGTTTATCTCTATTTTGGCCTGGGTTGCAGAAATGTGACAAAAATTTTCGTGCCGGGAGGATATGATTTTATTCCTTTACTCAAAGGATTTGAAAAATATAATTACCTCGCCGACTTCTCGATGTACCAAAATAACTACGATTACAATCTTGCTTTGCTAATTATGAATAATAAAATCTACATGAGTAATAAAAGTGTCATACTTACTGAAAGCGATTCGGTATTCTCCCCGGTTAGTCAGTTGCATTATTCTTTTTACGATCCCGGGGATCCGCCGCAGCAAAGCCTTTTAGAAAATGAAAACATACAGTGTATTGTAGGCGACTCTTTCATTCCATTTAGCCTCGCTCAACAACCAGAACTGTTTGATTATGCAGACGGAGTGGATACAATGGCATTTTTGCTGTCACTTTAGCTCAAAAATATTTTAAGAACTGCCACCATTTTTTTTTTGTTTAAACTTTCTTAAAAGATCTCCCGGTGCGACTAATTTATTGTTAAAGGTAACAGACGGTAAAAAATAAAATATACAATGCACTAATTTTAGGGCAGGCATAGCGTTTGTTGTGTACAATTTACAAAATGAATTTTTACCATTAAATGTCAATAATAAAATGAAAGCTAAAAGTATTTTTTTTACTGTCTTAGTCAGTGCTTTGACTACAGTAGGCGTGTTGTTTGGTTACAATTATTATAATCACAACAGCAATAATCCTAATTTTCAAAGCTTCCAGGTACCTTCAAATTATAAATATGCAGGCTTGTACGATAGTAACGGCAATCCTACACCCGGTCCTGCAGACTTTACGCAGGCGGCGGCAGCGGCAATTCCTACAGTGGTGCATATAAAAACAAAAACAAATCCACGCCAGGCAAATAATAATTTGCCAAAACAACGTAATCCTTTTTCTGACCTTTTTGGAGACAACGAAATGTTTGACCAGCTTTTTGGACAACGCCAGCGAAGCCTTCCTCAAATGGCCTCCGGTTCCGGGGTAATTATAAGTGATGATGGATATATTATCACCAATAACCACGTGGTGGCAGGAGCTGATGAAGTGACGGTTACTTTGGCGAATCGTAAAACATATACTGCGAAAGTAGTTGGTGCTGACCCATCTTATGATCTTGCTGTAATTAAAGTAGAGGCCAAAAATTTACCTTTTATGCTCTATGGAAATTCTGCTGATGTGCAGATAGGACAGTGGGTTTTGGCAATTGGTTATCCTTTAAATCTGGATGCAACCGTTACTGCAGGAATTATAAGTGCTAAATCAAGATCCCTTGGATTGAACCGAGATAAATCTGGAAAAAGAGATTATGCTGTTGAGTCCTTCCTGCAAACGGATGCAGCAGTGAATATGGGTAATAGCGGTGGTGCACTTATTAATACTAATGGTCAATTAATAGGAATAAATTCTGCCATTGCATCACCTACAGGCTACTATAATGGTTACTCATATGCCATACCCGTTGATATTGTAAAGAAAGTAATAAATGACCTAATAAAATATGGCAGTGTTCAAAGGGGATTTTTGGGTGCGATCTATGTAGATGCCGGGGCACTTACCCTCGAGCAAAAAAAGGCGAATAAAGTTCCAGAGTCTGCGGATGGAATTTATATAACCGACCTGGTGAAAAATGGTGCAGCTATGGAAGGCGGTATTAAAGCAGGTGATATAATCAAAAAAATAAATAACGCTACGATTGGATCAGGTGCTGAACTCCAGGAGCAATTAAGCAATTATCGGCCAGGAGATAAAATTCAAATCACCTATGAAAGAGACGGTAAAACAAATACCGCCCAGGTAACACTTAAAAATAATGCCGGAACCTATGACATTGTGAAACGCGATGAAATGATTGATAAGCTTGGTGCTGAATTGGTGACATTAGATGCGAAGAAAGCGAAAGAATTAGGCGTTACCGGTGGGGTAGTGGTGCGTAAGATAAATGAAGGTGCAATAAACGATCAAACAAGAATGCGCGATGGATTTGTTATTACGAAAGCTAATGGCAAAAATGTGAATTCTGTTGATGATCTTAAAAAAGTTATTGGTTCTGAAAGCACTGTAACTATCTCTGGTATTTATCCGGGTTATAGTGAACCTTTTGAATATCC
>JBDTXP010000146.1:0-5948 GCA_040006135.1 Ginsengibacter sp.
CGAAAAGATTCCGGAATACTCGTGTCATGGAATATCGAAAATGAAAAAAATATTACCCATTACGAAATCGAAAGATCAACGGATGGAATTAATTTTAATAAAGTAGGAAAGTTAGCTTCTCAAAGTTTATCAAATTATACGATGGTAGATAAGAGTGCCGGTGAAAGCGCATATTATTACAGGATATCAGCTGTAAGTGTAGACGGTGAAATTAAAAAAAGTGGCATTGCGAAAGTTAATTCAATTGAGAAAAATACTTTAATAACTGTATACCCAAATCCTGTAAAAGATAATAATATACAACTCAAATTTGGCGAACAGGAATCAGCAAATTATAATATTCGGTTGATAAATGTAGATGGAAAAGTATTATTCACCAAAGCTATCCGACATATGGCTGGCACAAACATAGAAAGTATAAAGCCCGAAACACGGATTGCGCACGGCATCTATCAATTGGAGATCTCGAAGCAGGATGGGAAAGTGGAAATCATCCAGGTACTTTTTTGAGCATCATAAAATATAAAAAGCCCGAATATTTTCGGGTTTTTTTTTGAAATAATGTGGGAGAATAAATTTTATTTATTTTTGCAAAAAGAATAAAACTATCAAGATGCACGAAACAAGTGAAGAAAAAATAGCAGTAAGAGGAATTATCCTTATTACAGTTTGTGAAATTTTAGCTATGCTATTTTTTATAACAATAAATAGTTGATTCCTTTATTTTCTTTTAGCGGTGCTCATAAAACTGCAATTGGTCACTTAAGAAGAGATCAGTATTCTATTTTTATTTTATTTTTTCCATAGAATCTGAAAAGTGAATCTTTGATCTTTGTCGTATCGCTCAAAGGAATAGAAAAAGGTTCAGCAATTTTATATGTGATAGAATCATTGGTATAAAGGACAACGTTTCTTTTATATAAAATCAGCTTATTAAATCTATTACGCGCTTTAGTACTATCTGTTGTAGAACTTACTAAAGCATTAAATGTGTAGTGAGGCTGATTTGTCTTTAATAAATTAACTGAATCTGATTCATTTTTTTTCAGCAATGAATCATTAGCCGATGCATCCTGCATAGGAACTACCTGTTCTGTAGTTGTCACCGTTTTTGATGGTGTATTATCTTCACTTGCATAATACCAGATCGCCCAGGCAACTAAGCCGATAACCAACAAAACAGTTATCAATAGAACTATTTTACCCCATTGCGTTCCCGATGGTTTTAGAAAGTCATTGAACATGTCTTCTTCCATTACCTCCTTTCCATCGTCCTCTATGCGTGTTCTTTGTGGAATCTTTGGTGCAAAATGTTGGCCTCCTTTGAAAATTAATTCGCCCGCATTGTTTTTTTGAAGTGTCCCAATATCGGGAATTATAAAAGGGTTGCCAATATTAAGGAATTGCCTTCCAAGCATAACATACGAATCAAGATCGGAGGCTGCTAACGGCTTTATTTTACCTGTAAACCCAACAATGAAATCAACCAGGGCGGGATCTTCAACTGCCTTTGGATCGTATTGAAATTGTATAGCATCTTCCGGAATAATTATCGGCTTATCCGGATCTGCTGTATCCGCCAAAGATGCTGTAAGCATAAACCTGCCGATACCCTGTAATACCAGTTCCTTATTTTTTAGCAGGTAGTGAATTAAAACGTGATCGATTTTCAAAGTGTCGTATTTATGAGCAAACCTACATTTTTATTGACCTAATTCCAAAATGCGCCATTATGATAATTCCATCTTTTTTTTATGCAACAATTACGGGGTAAATTTGCGCTTATGCTTACTGAAAAAGAAAACCAATTTATTATTTACTGGGAGAACAATAGAGAAAGAGAGAATAAATTTTGGAGACAACTTTCATTTGGCGCTCCCTGGGGGCTTGTTTTTGCCTTGCCTATCCTGGTTGCGGTCATTTTCCATGACTGGTATAAAAATATGATCCCAATCTCTAAATCGCAATTAATATTAATCTCTATAGCAGTGATTGCAATTGCAACCTTTTATTCTGTATTCAGGATGAAATTCAAATGGGAGAATAATGAGCAGATCTACAAGGAGTTAAAATTAAAAAAAGAAAAGGAGCATGCAGCGTATGTTAAATGATAATGCTCTTTATTTGCATCCTTTGATGAAAAATACAAAATGAAAAATATAGTTTTCCCAATATTATTATTGACTATCATTTTTACCGGCTGTCTAAAAAATGATAAATGTTCTTACAATGATTCTTCATTGGTAGCGCCGCCCACTGAAATTTCAAATTTAAAAGACTCGCTTACTGCTCATGGCATTACAGCTACTTTGCACCCATCAGGCTTTTATTACAATATTGTAAATCCGGGTTCAGGAGCTAGTGTATCTAACCTTTGCACTAATATAACGGTAGACTATAAAGGCAGTTTGTTTAACGGGACAGTCTTTGATTCATCGGTTGTAAACAATCCTGCCAACTTTCAGTTAGGTACTGTAATTGTTGGCTGGCAAAAAGCAATTCCTTTGCTTAAAGTAGGTGGAGAAATTGATTTGTATATTCCGCCATCACTTGCTTATGGAAACAGAACACAACAGGCTGGCTCAGTGGTTATTCCTGCAGGGTCTAATCTTGTATTTCATGTTCACGTCATAGATATTCAGTAGAATTCTCTCGTCGATTTGTAATTGTAAGGTGGCTACCTTTGCTTTGTTATTTTATTACCATGAGTCACGAAGCAATTTCAGTTTTTGATATGTTCAAAATAGGTGTGGGCCCATCAAGCAGCCATACGCTTGGGCCATGGCGTGCCTCACATATTTTTTTAAAATCATTTGCTGGTGGTGAATTAAAAAAGATTGTAAAAATCCAGGTAATTTTATTTGGTTCTCTTGCTAAAACAGGAAAAGGCCATGGAACTGATATCGCTGTGATGCTCGGACTTTCTGGTTACGATCCTGTAACTTTTGATGTAAATGCGATTAACTCAACCATAGCCCAAATAAGTGATACAAAAAGAATTATTCTTGATGGTATTTACGAAGTTGATTTTGATCCGACGATTGATATCCAATTTCGCATGACTGAGTCATTGCCATACCATCCTAACGCACTCACATTTTTATACGAATTACCTGATGGTAAAAAAGTTGAGGAAACTTTTTATTCTATTGGTGGTGGTTTTGTAAAAAAAGAAAACGATGATGAATCGCTTCAAAATGAGATCACTTTACCTTTTCCAATTAATAATGCTGAGGATTTGCTGCACTGGTGCATGAGTACAGGTATGGCTATAAATGAGGTAGTGTTGGAAAATGAAAATAGCTGGCGCCCGGAAGAAGAAACCAAAAGTGGATTGCTGAATATTTGGCGTGTAATGAAAGAGTCCATTTACAATGGCTGCCATGCCACCGGAATTTTACCGGGTGGTTTAAATGTAAAAAGAAGAGCTGCAGAATTAAATAAAAAATTATTGAAGGGAAAAATTTATCATGACTTCCATTCCTGGGTGAGTGTAATAAAGGAAGGTGGTCATGATTTCAAATACATCCTTGATTGGGTAAGTTGTTTTGCACTCGCGGTGAATGAACAGAATGCAGCCTTCGGCAGGGTAGTGACTGCACCTACAAATGGAGCTGCAGGGGTGATACCCGCAGTACTTATGTACTACATCATTTTTTGTAATGCTGATGACGATAATCGAATCATTCAATTTTTATGTACATCCTCAGAAGTGGGTTGTTTGTTTAAAAAAGGAGCAACAATTTCTGCGGCTATGGGTGGCTGCCAGGCGGAAATAGGTGTTTCTTCCTCAATGGCTGCGGCAGCTCTTGCCGAAGGAATGGGTGGCTCACAGAGGCAAGCGCTGATGGCTTCTGAAATTGCAATGGAACATCACCTTGGAATGACGTGCGATCCTATACACGGACTTGTACAAATACCATGCATAGAAAGAAATACCATGGGAGCTATAAAAGCTATAACTGCCTGTCAGCTTGCATTACAAAGCAGTCCTGATTTTGCGAAAGTAAGTCTTGATAATGTAATACTTACTATGTGGAACACAGCTAAGGATATGAACAGTAAGTATAAGGAAACTGCTGATGGCGGGCTTGCTGTGAATGTGCCGTTGGGATTAAGTGAGTGCTGAGGCACTATCCCAACCCTTCCCCGAGGAGAAAGGAGAGATGATTAACCATCATTAGCAAGTTTAAAAAAGTCTATTGATTACTGAATTTTTTTTTTCATTTTCAAATTAGCAAATCAGCACATTAGCATTCATCAAATCCCATACTTCCTTTTCACATCTCTGTCTGATTCCCTTGATTTAATTGTTTCCCTTTTATCGTATAATTTTTTTCCCTTACCGAGTCCGATTTCTATTTTTGCAAAACCCTTTTCTGAAATGAAAATTTTTAAGGGCACAATTGTATATCCTTTTTCTTTGATTTTATTTTCAAGTTTCCGAAGCTCTTTTTTCTGTAATAATAATTTTCGTTCCCGAAGGGGGTCATGATTGTAATGCGTGCCCATATTGTATTCAGCAATGTGCAGGCTTTTTACAAATAGCTCACCATCATTAAATATACAATAGCTGTCATTAAAGCTGACCTTGCTTGCACGAATTGATTTTATTTCTGTACCGTATAAGACCATACCGGCAATATATTTTGCTTCTATTTGATATTCAAAATATGCCTTCCGGTTATTTAAATCCATAAATCAGTCGTAGTCTGTATTATTTCAGGAACAAGAATTTCCTCACCTTTTAAAAAGTTCAAGTAGTTGCTTTAATCTTTCCCTAAGTTCTTTGCGTGATACTATAAAATCCAGGAATCCATGCTCCAGTAAAAATTCGCTTCTTTGGAAACCAGGTGGCAGGTCCTTTTTTATAGTTTCCTTGATAACCCGTGGACCCGCAAAGCCAATAAGAGCACCGGGTTCACCCATAATTATATCACCTAACATGGCAAAAGATGCAGTCGTTCCGCCAAATGTGGGATCCGTGCACAATGAGAAGTAGGGAATTTTTGCATCCGACAAAAGAGAAAGCCGACCTGATGTTTTTGCTAATTGCATTAATGAAAATGCACTTTCCATCATCCGTGCACCGCCGCTTTTATTAATGATCATAAATGGTATTGTATGCTCAATACAATAATCACAAGCCCGGCAAATCTTTTCTCCCATCACACTGCCAAGGCTGCCTCCAATAAATTCAAAATCCATACATGCGATCACAATATCCATCTCATGTATTTTTCCATGTGCCACGGTAATACTATCATGAATATCTGATTTTGCATAAGTCTCTTCAAGCCTTTGCGCATAAGGCTTGAGATCAACGAAACCAAGAAAATCTTTTGACTTTATATTTTCAAATAATTCTTTATAACTATCAGCATCAAAAATAATTTCAAAATATTCCGCGCTGCCAATGCGATGATGATACTCACATTTAGGGCATACAAATAAATTTTCACGCAACTCTGTAACCGTACATGTAAATCGGCATTGCGGACATTTCGTCCACAAGCCATCAGGGGCTTCTTTCTTATCTTTTGTAGAAGTAGTAATACCTTTTTTTATTCTGCGAAACCAGGTTCTTTTTGTGTCCCCCGCTTCTTCACCACCGGCTAGATTTACATCAAAGTCTTCCTCTTTTTTCATTGATAATATTCTTTAATTGAAAAATATGCAACTGGGGCAAACAGGTAATATTCAAGCCTAAGCAATTGTGATAGAATCATCAAGGTAAACACTCTGGGTAGTATTCAACAATTCTATGCCATCTTTAAATGGTTTTTGAAATGCTTTCCTGCCCATGATAAGGCCCATACCACCTGCGCGCTTGTTGATCACAGCCGTAGTAACTGCCTCAGAAAGATCAGAATCACCTTTACTTTCACCACCGCTATTAATTAAACCAATTTTACCACTGTAACAATTAAGCACCTGGTAACGACATA
>JBDTXP010000147.1:0-5937 GCA_040006135.1 Ginsengibacter sp.
TCTTTGTGGTTTGCAAAGAGGTGTGTCCTAAAGCTTCGCATATAAATTCTGTTGAAACTCCGCTATTTTTTAAAATAGTGGCGAAACTATGGCGTGCATAATATGTTGTTACTGGTTTACATATACTAAGATCTTCGGCTATTTGCTTCATGTGTTCATTTATCAGGCGAGTTGTCAGTTTGATAATATCTCTTTGTTTTTCTAAAGTCATTCCAACTTTTAAAAAAGGGAAAATATAAGTATCAGATGAGACTTGATTTTGTCCCCACTTAGCAATTATTCGTCTTGCATCTTCTTTTATTGAAATCCTGATTGGTTCAGGATTAGTTCGTCTTGTTCTGATAGTTTTAGCACGATTGAAAACTATAAAATCTTCCTCAATATTTTTATATTTCAATAAACAAAAATCCTTCACATTTAATCCATTGCATAGGTATATGAAAATCCAAAAATCCCGACACATATCATCGATACTTTTTTCTACTGTATCATAATTATAAATATTAGCAATTTCATCCAGGGTAAGGGCCTTTTTTATATTTCTGCCTGTAGGAATAATATATTTTCTTTTTCCAAAAGGATAATCTTCAATGCTCATCATTCTTTGTTCTATAGCGACATTCAGAACAGCGCGCAGAGATCTTAAATAAATGCCAACAGTTGTAATTGACCGCCCCTGACCTACAAACCAACGTTCATAGCTTCTAAGAAATTCGGGGGTAATCTGTTCAAATTTTAATCGCGATTTAAATTTATGAAGTGATACACAGGCACAACTATAAGAGCTCCAAGTGCCTATCTGATCATTCGCCTTAAGCTCTTGGATATAAGCGTCAAATGCCGATTGAATATTTACCACAGGAATTTTTTTTGGAAAAAAGGTTTCTTCAAATTTTAGGAATGAAAAGCTTTCAAGATTGTCACAACATTTTTGTGCCTTAATTTGAATTTCGGTTAGGGCAAGATTTACTTTTCTTAATTCACCTCGTTCCTTATTTTCCTTCATTAGCAAGAAATCTTTTAAACTAGCATTGTATCCCGTTGCATAATATTTTCTTTCCCCTTGGTAGGTAACACGAAGCTTTAAAGGATAGGTAACATTATCTTTTATTCTGCGTTTATCGGGGACGATAGTCACTGTAATATTTTTTTGCTTCATGGTAATATGTTTTTTCCATTTGATACATGATTTGATACATGTTTTTTAAAAACGATAACAAATATTCAGAAACAAAGGAAAGGAATAATTCAATACAACCCAATAGCGTAAAGGCTTTCAGGCAATAACAGAAAGTAAAACAAAACAACTGAAAGCATGTATTTTGTGTCTCATAATCAGGTGGTCCCAGGTTCAAGTCCTGGTGGGCCCACATTTTAAAATTCAAAATCTCACAAAAGCCCGTAAACATTATGTTTCTGGGTTTTTTGTTACTGGCAAACAAGCAAATTATTCGTTATTTACAAATACTTCCCACCTGTGGCTTCGCCGTTCCCTGCTCATCTTATTACTAAACCTCATTGTCTACCGGTTAAGTAGCTTCACAATAATTATTTTATATTACTTTGGATTAGATTTTCATCCGCAGAAGAATAGTATGTTTCAATATAATGGTTTGTCCGATGATTAAATCAGACTGATTAAGGAAGCAGAGAATTGGCTTGTTTATCATTGGAAGAACAATAATTAAATACAATTCAAATATTTTAAAATGAAACGATTTATATTGATTTTATTCTTCGCTTCAGGGCTCTTACTTTTTTCGTCCGGTCCGGCTTATTCCCAACACAATGCTTCCGCACGACCTAATATTATTTATATTTTAGCGGATGATATAGGATATGGAGATGTTGGCCCTTATGGTCAGAAAAAAATTGAAACTCCAAACATTGATGCGCTGGCAAAAAACGGAATGTTATTTACGCAGTTTTATGCTATGCCTGTATGTGCACCCTCACGGTATAGTTTAATGACCGGGCAAAATTCCGGGCAAGCTTTCATTCGTGGAAACGGTGAGTGGGAAGAACGTGGAGATGTGTGGGACTTTAAAGCAATGGAAGCAAATCCAGCGCTGGAAGGACAATTACCTATACCAGATTCAACAGTTACGATTGCAAAAGTGTTGAAGAAAGCCGGTTACTATACAGGACTTATAGGTAAATGGGGATTGGGTGGACCTATGAGCACGGGCCTCCCGAATAATCAGGGGTTCGATTTCTTTTATGGTTCTTTGTGCCAGAGACAGGATCACCAGTATTATCCTGGCCATTTATGGGAAAATAATTACAGGGTTCCTCTAAATAATACAATCCAGGATCCCAATATAAAATTTCCTGCCAATCTTGATCCTCTTGACGAGAAAAATTATGCTGTTTACAGCCAAAACGATTATGCGCCGGATCTCATCATTAAAGAAGCACTCAGGTTTATTGATCAGAATAAAAATCATCCTTTTTTCCTGTACTATCCCGATCCGCTTCCGCATGCCTCCATGCAGGCGCCTCAAAGATTGGTGGATTATTATCACAAAAAATTTGGAGATGAAAAGCCATTCTTAGGAGGAAGCTATGTGCCATGTCGCTATCCACGTGCAACCCACGCAGCCATGATAACGTTATTTGATGAGCATGTAGGGCAAATCGTACAAGAATTGAAAGCGGCAGGTGTTTATGATAATACCATTATTATTTTTTCAAGTGATAACGGAGCATCCAATGAAGGAGGAGCAGACGGCCCTTTCTTCGATAGTAACGGCCCATTTAAAAGTGAATACGGATGGGGAAAAGGTTTTCTATATGAAGGAGGAATCCGCGAGCCATTTATCGTATCATGGCCGGGCAAAATAAAACCTGGTACCAGAAGTGATTTAATTACTGCCACCTGGGATTTTATGCCTACGGCCTGCCAGGTAGCTAATGTGAGCGCTCCTAAAAATATTGATGGAATCAGTATTCTTCCCACCTTATTGGGAAATCCGGAGAAGCAGGTAAAACATCCTTTTCTTTATTGGGAGTTTCCACAATACGGCGGCCAGCAGGCAGTAAGAGTAGGAAAATGGAAGGGCATCCGGTTCGATATGCAGGAGGGTAATATGAAAATTAAATTGTTCGATCTGGAAAAAGATATTAAGGAACAGCATGATATTGCTGAGCAACATCCGGATATTGTAAAGAAGATAGAGGCGATAATGATAAAAGAACATAAAACTTCTTTGGTTCGGGAATTCAGAATAAAAGGACTGGATGATCCGTCCGGGGAGCTATCGGATTAAATCCCTGATAAATCAAAATTATTCTAAACGACGGATAATTTTTGTCACGGGAATTTAAAACAAAATATTGTTGGAGAATATTTTATCAATCGTTTGCATGTTCATAAAGGATACTCCTTCCTTTATATTTGGATATGCTAAAATTTATCAAATCTGAATTATAACATTCATGAAAAAAGATCTTCGCTATTTATTAGCATTTGTCGCTGTTTTATTCGTTTTTTCTTCTTGTAAAAACAAACAACAGCAACCACAAGGCCCTCGTCCCAACATTATTTTTATCCTAAGCGATGATCACGCTTACCAGGCCATCAGTGCTTATGGAGATAGCTTAAATCATACTCCGAATATCGATGCACTTGCAAAAGAAGGCATGTTATTTAACCGTGCGTTTGTAAATAATTCGCTCTGTGCGCCAAGCCGTGCTGCCATTCTAACGGGCAAGTACAGCAACATGAATGGCATCAAAGGAAACGGCGATGAAGTGTTTGATGGATCACAGGAAACATTTCCTAAATTATTGCACCAGGCCGGGTATCAAACTGCAATGATCGGCAAATGGCATTTGGTTTCTAACCCGACAGGATTTGATTTCTGGAATATTTTACCAGGACAAGGCGATTATTACAATCCTGATTTTATTGATTCGACAGGTACAAAACGTGAGGAAGGATATGTAACGGATATTACAACTGATAAGGCAATTAACTGGCTAAATAACCGGGATACCAGCAAACCTTTTTGTATGCTTGTCTGGAACAAAGCGCCGCACCGTGATTGGATGTCAGCGCTCAAATATCTTCATGAATTTGATAGTGTAAATATTCCACTTCCTGCTACTTTTTTTGATGATTACAGTACACGTACCCGTGCTGCCCACGAACAAAAAATGGAGATTTCTAAATGGCTTGCACCCAACTATGATTTGAAAGAGAACTTTAATGTGAAACCGCCTTATGGAAGATTAGACTCCAACTGGGCCGCAATTTTCGGACGATTAACTCCCGAAGAACAACAGGCTTTTATTGCCGCTTATACTCCTAAAAATAATGCTTTTAAAAAAGCTAATCTTTCAGGCAAAGATTTGGCTATATGGAAATATGAGCGTTATATAAAAGATTATCTCCGTACCATTCAATCTGTAGATGATAATGTGGGCCGCTTAATGGATTATTTAAAAGAAAAGGGATTGGATAAAAATACCATTGTTATCTATTCTTCTGACCAGGGGTTTTACCTGGGCGAACATGGATGGTTTGATAAGAGGTTTATGTATGAAGAATCTTTTCGTACACCCCTTATCGTTAGATGGCCTTCTGTAATAAAACCAGGAAGTGTGAGTAATGACATGGTGATGAACCTGGATATTCCTGAAACATTGCTGGATGCAGCTCATATAAAGATTCCGGCTGGAATGCAAGGCACGAGTATGTTACCTGTTTGGCAAGGTAAAACGCCTGATGACTGGCGAAAATATGTGTATTATCATTATTATGAATCGGGTGGGGAACATAATGTGGCAAAACATCTCGGTATCCGATCCGAAAGATATAAGCTGATTAATTATTATGAAAATAAGGAGTGGGAATTCTATGATTTAAAGAATGATCCTTCCGAACTTCATAATGTTTATAATGATCCTGCTTATCAAAAAATACGGGATTCATTGAAGACAGAATTACAAGTACAGATGAAAAAATATAAAGACAATTATTAAGATCTAATAAATTTATGAAAAAAGTAATCTTATTCTCTTTATTGATTGCAATCACTGCTAATGTATGTGCGCAGAATACCCTAAACATTGTACCCCGGCCACAAGTCGTTGAGATGAAATCAGGAAACTTTTTGTTTGATAAAAAAGTTTCTGTTCAATTTTTGCAAAGTGATTTGAATGCTCTTGCAGATTATATGATCAACCAATTATCTGACCGGTTTGGTATCAAAATTTCCAAAGATAAAAA
Source organism: Ginsengibacter sp. (assembly GCA_040006135.1). Lineage (GTDB taxonomy): Bacteria > Bacteroidota > Bacteroidia > Chitinophagales > Chitinophagaceae > Ginsengibacter. The sequence continues at coordinate 5,234 of JBDTXP010000147.1, forward strand.
GTCATCAAAAAATATTATTCTTTCGGTAGAAAAGGAGATGAGTACACTTGGTGATGAAGGTTATACTTTACAGGTAAGTGCTGAAGAGGTAAAGATTACAGCTAATAATCCTAAAGGGATTTTTTACGGTATACAATCATTTTTACAAACCATTCCTTATGAAGGAAAGAAAGAAATTCCATGTCTTTTCATTCAAGACAAGCCACAGTTTGCATGGCGTGGAATGATGCTGGATGTTAGCAGGCATTTTTTTACAGTCAAACAAGTAAAGGAATTCCTGGATATTCTTGCAACCTATAAAATGAATGTGTTTCATTGGCATTTAACAGATAACCAGGGATGGCGTTTGGAAATAAAAAAATATCCTAAATTGACAAGTGTAGGTGCGTGGCGAATGGAAAAGCCAGGTGCAGTTTTTTTTCAGAAAGATTCCACATTAAACGAAAAGGAAAAAAGGTATGGCGGCTTCTATACTCAAAAAGAAGCAAGGGAAATTGTAGCTTATGCAAAGGATAGGAACATAACTGTAATTCCAGAAATAGATATCCCCGGCCACTCAGAAGCCGCACTTGCAGCATATCCGCAGTTCTCATGCAGGCAACAGCCACAGATCGTCACCAATGCTTATGGTTCTCCGCCTGGTGCTTCTGATAATTATTGCCCGGCCAATGACAGCACTTTTACTTTTTTGGAAAACATTCTCA
>JBDTXP010000148.1:0-5869 GCA_040006135.1 Ginsengibacter sp.
CGTTCTTCCTATGAGAAAATTTAATGTACCCTTTTCTTTAATGTCTCAATATTTTTACCTGAAAAGGGAAACTCTTTTATGAAAAAAATAATTTTCTTATTTCTCTTATTTGTATCGTCATCATTATATGCGCAAAAGCTGACAGGTACTGTTCATGATGCTGATGGAGATATTTTGCCATTCGCCTCTATATTGATAAAAAATACGACGTTTGGCACCACCGCAAACAAAGAGGGATATTTTGAATTGGCGCTACAGCCAGGAGACTATACCATTATTTGCAGATATGTTGGTTATGGTTTAGAAGAAAAAAAAGTTTTTCTAAAGCAAGGTTCTACTACTAATCTAAATTTCATTTTATCACTTCAAAAACTCACCTTGAAGGAAGTTGTCGTGAACAAAAATGGTGAGGACCCGGCCTATGAAATTATCCGCAATGCTATTCGCAAAAGAAGTTTTTATGATAATGAAGTAAAATCATTTGAAGCCGAGATCTACATAAAGGATATTATTAAATTAAAAAGTCTTCCCACAAAATTTATGGGAAAACCAATTTCTCAAGATGATAAAAAAAGTGGTGGCCTGGACTCCAGCGGAAAAGGAGTTTTGTATTTATCAGAATCAGTAAATAAAGTTTCAGTAAAGGAGCCCAACAAAGTAAAATTGGAGGTGAAATCCAGTAGGGTGAGTGGCAGTAGCGGTTTTGGTTTCGACATTCCTGCTTTCATAAGTTTTTATAAAAATAATGTTACCATCTTTACGGATAAAATTAACCCCCGTGGTTTTGTATCGCCCATCGCAGATGGCGCGCTTAATTTTTACAAGTATAAATTTCTCGGGACATTCTTTGAAGAAGGCAAAGAAGTGAATGTAATAAAAGTAATTCCGAAGCGTAATTACGAACCATTATTCAGCGGCACAATTAATATTACAGAAGGCGATTGGCGCATTTATAGCTGCGACCTGTTGCTTACAAAAACATCACAATTACAGATTGTGGATTCGGTAAGCATCATCCAGATACTATCGCCTATTGAAAACGATATTTGGCGGATAAAAAGCCAGATCATTCATTTTGATCTGGATCAGTTTGGAATAAAGGCAGGAGGAGATTTTGTAAATATTTATTCTAAATATAACCTGGATCCAAACTACCCAAAAAAGTTTTTTGATCGTGTGATCATGAAGTATGATACAGGCGTAAACAAAAAAACAGCAGAATACTGGGATACTGTAAGGCCTATACCGCTTACAAATGAGGAAGCCAAAGACTTTAAAGTAAAGGACAGTGTTTTAAAGGTGACATTGGATTCTCTTAAAAGAAACAGGGATTCAATTATAAAGCCCCGCGGTCCTGTTACGATCAAACAATTTTTCTGGTCAGGAATCAATCGTACTTCAGGCAAGAGAAAAAGCCCGGTAACTTTTTCCTGGGATGGATTAATTAAAACCCTGCAATATAATACTGTCGAGGGCCTGGCGATCAATCCATCACTTGTTGTTTCCAAAAATTTTCCTGATAAGAACAGAACTATTGCCTTCATTGCCGATGCCCGTTATGGTTTTAATAATCAACATCTTAATCCATGGGGAGGTTTGGTGATCAGCTCCGGAAATAGCGATAGTGGTAATATGGGCTATCGGGACAAAAGATTTTTTATTGCCGGTGGCAAACGGGTCAGCCAGTTTTTTAAAGCAAGTGATCTCAATGGTCTTGGAAACACAATTGGCACATTGCTTTATGGAAGAAATGATCTGAAGATCTATGAAGATTATTTTGCCAAAGCAGGATTTTCAAAGAGATGGGAAAGTGGTGTAAGGTTATTAGTCGAAGGTGAATTTGAAGACAGGTTACCGTTAGATAACACAACAGATTTTATTTTAAATAAAAAATGGTTGTCACGATTTACACCTAATTATCCTACGGATATTTTGTCACAACAATTTCCACGACACCAGGCAGCAATAATTCACGCATCATTATCATTCAGGCCCGGACAGCGTTACATCCAATTTCCAAATTACAAGATGGCAATCGGTTCTAAATATCCGGTGTTTACAATTGGCTATACTAAAGGAATAAAAGATCTTTTTGGAAGTGATGTGGATTATGATAAATGGTCGCTCAACATTCATGACGATCTTAATTTTAAATTGGCGGGCTTACTAAAGTATGCTATTACATTGGGTGGTTTTTTAAACAACCGTTCTGTCTTTGCACAGGATTACAAACATTTTTACGGCAATATTTCCCATATCGCAAAGGAATATGTGAAGAGTTTTGAAAACATTGGTTACTACCAGTTTAGTAATACTTCATCTTTGTATACAGAGGTCCATCTTGAACATCATGCCAACGGATTGCTAACCAATAAAATTCCATTATTTAAAAAATTGAATTGGAATCTTGTAGAAGGAGCTAATGCATTATTAATTCACCCGAATGTAAAATATGCAGAAGTATTTGTGGGACTTGAAAATATTTTTAAAATTATACGTATAGATGCAGTTGCTGGTTTTCAAAATGGTTATAAGCCGATAATCACCTACAGAATTGGATTTGGCGGGCTTATTGGAGATGTACTTAATGTGCAGCGCTTTCGAAAAAATCAAAAAATTGTTGATGAATGGTGAGTCTAATAATTATGAATTTTGAATGATGAATGATGAATGATGACGATCCCTGACTTCTCCCTCTCCTTGTGAGAGGGTCTGGGTGAGGCTAAAAGGATTCAAATGGTTTATTGTGAATAATGATTAAAATAAAAAAATGAAAACCTCTATAATAAAGCTCGCACTAATATTCTGTGTGCCCTTAATCTTCAATAGTTGCATAGCACAGAAACCGCCCTTAGTTGTAAATAAGGATGGGAATACTTTATTGTGGCAAGTGAGCGGGAAAAACTTAAAAAGTCCCAGTTATTTGTTTGGCACATTCCACCTGCTGTGCAAAGATGATATTCATTTTGGTGAACAATTAAAAACGGCGATTTCCCGGAGCAAAGAAATCTACATGGAACTGGATATGGATGATCCCGCAACTATGCTTGGAGGCATGCTTTATATGAATATGAAAAACGGGAAAGCACTTTCTGATCTTTATTCTCCGACAGATTATGAACGCCTTAAAAATTATTTTTCAGACTCCTTAAAAATGCCCATTGGATTGCTGGCCAAGGCCAAACCTTTTTTTCTTGTTGCATTATTATATCCGAAAATGATGAATTGTGCTTCGCCTGCCGGGGTAGAAGAGCAGTTGATGAAAATTGCTAAAGAACAGAAGAAAGAAATAAAAGGGTTGGAAACGATTCAATTCCAGGCATCAGTGTTTGATAGTATACCTTACGAATGGCAGGCGAGAGAGCTTTTAAAAAATATTGATAGTTTTTCTTTTTATAAAAATGAATTTGATAAGATGGTAAATCTTTACAAAACGCAGCGGCTGGATTCGATGAATGTTTTAATGAATAAAGAAGATACAGCGAGCAATAAATACAATGACCTGCTATTGGTAGATAGAAATAAAAATTGGGTGAGGCAATTGAAAAAAATTATGGCAGATGAGTCCATTTTTGTAGCCGTGGGCGCAGGCCATCTTATGGGTGAGAATGGGTTAATAAAACTTTTGAAAAAAGAAGGATATAAAGTAGAGGCACTGAAGAATAAATGAAGAACGGGACAATATTTTAATAGCAATAAGTTTTAAGAGAACTTAGAATGCAGGATTTACTCTTTCTTGAATTTCCTGAATATATTCTGTGATGCTTATTTTCTCAATATAATTTTTGGCTAATCTATCAGAGCCAAATTGTTTTACTTTTTCTTCAAAAAGATTGGTATTAAAATCTATAAAATCATAGAAAGTTTGTAAAGGAGGATCTTGCTTGTTCACTTTTAATGTCTCACTTAGCCACTTATACAAACAGTCAAATATATTTTCGGTGTTATTGTTGTGCACCTTAATATCAATTCCATTAATATCTGACAAAGCTTTCATATAATCATATTTGGTCGATTCAAGGATTAAGAATTGCTTTTTATTAAATTTCGTTGAATCACTTTTTCTAAGCCCGAAATCAATACCTAATTCAAAAGGCATGTTCATTCTTGCGAATTCTTTTGATCTTTTTGATTTAACAATTGATAAGTCGTGAATGCTGTATTTGCAGGATTTTATAATTTCAATGATTTTTTCTAACCTAAGTTGTCCTGAATCTGAAATTTCTAGTGAAAGTCTGGGAAAAAGGCCGTTTCTAATTAAAAAATATAAAACTGGTTTAAGAAGATCATTAATATAATTTTCATCAGTGGGACAATTTATAAAAACATTTTTCTCAAAACTCATTAACGTCTATCTTTTGGCGGGTTTGGATCGTTGCCATACGAATTCCGGTCTTGAATCATACCATTACTCTTGTGAATAAATAATTCAGTTCTTTCGGTTTTACTTAATTCACGTCCATATACCACAGCTTTTTCTTTAGTATCAAAAGTTTTTGAAGCTCTTTCTGCTCCTGATTTTTTTACCGCCCAGCCAGAGGATGAAGGAACTACATGATTAGATTTTCTTGGCATTTTCTGGAGTTTGAGTAAAGTTACTAAATTTCTGCGTTTAGAAAAGTCGAATAGAGATTATTTATGAAAAGGCTAATTTAATATTTAAAAAAATCAATTTCGTAAGGCAACACCGTGAAACTGTCTGAGCTTATAGGATATTCCGAGTTGAAAATTATGTCGCCAATAGTTCCCTGAGAATTTAATGGGCTGAAAAAATAATGTTCGTATCAACAATTATTTTCTTCATTTTATGAAGCGTTTCCGGTTTTTTTTCCACCAACCTTTCTTTACCTGGTCTGCAAGCGCATCAACCTGTTTTTGTGTTGCCTTAGAATTTGCAGTTGCTTCCTTATACATTAGGTAATCAACCAGTTTTTGCAACCCTATTGCATCAACAGTCGCAGGTAAACGAATAATTACTTCATCGGAAGTTCTTTCTATTAGCATTTTCAATTGATTTTGATAAATAGATTTAACGCTAAAAGTTGAATTTATCTATTAGGATAAAAAATGCGGGTAAAGTGAATAGAATTTTCGCTGACTTAGACATGCTAACAAAAGGTTGGCAACCTTTTTTAAAGCAGACATTCTATTTACAGAGATCATGAATAAAACTTCTCCGTGCCACTCTGTGCTACTCAGGATTTCCTCTGTGTAACCAAAACCCCTCGCTCAAACACTGCAAGGTTTTGCCAACACACAACCCTTCGCTGCAAACGCTTACAGGTTTTCCTTTCTAAAACTGCTCCAACTTACTAAAAAAGAAATCACCTTCAATTAGTGCATTCTCATCACTGTCACTACCATGGACAGCATTTTCTCCAATTGAAGCTGCATATTGTTTCCTGATGGTTCCTTCCGCTGCATCTTTAGGGTTGGTCGCACCAATTAGTTTTCTAAAATCTTCTACTGCATTTTCTTTTTCCAGGATGGCAGCTGTAATAGGTCCACTACTCATAAATTCTACTAGTTCACCATAAAAAGGACGCTCTTTATGAACCGCATAAAATTCGCCGGCTTTCTTTTCAGAAAGATGCACCATTCTCATTGCAGCTATTCTGAATCCTGCATCGTTGATCATCTTAAGAATAGCACCGGTGTGTCCCTTTTCAGTTGCATCGGGCTTTATCATCGTAAATGTTCTGTGGCTCATTTTTTTTTGCCGCGAAGTTAATAGTTGGCAACCGGTTTTCTACAGGCTAACCTCTTTTTTTAAAATTATTTTGACAACTCTCCTGATTACCTTTGAATTTTTATCTGCCAAAAATGCTATTATTGCTATAATGAAACCCATATTTGAAATAATTCCTGC
>JBDTXP010000149.1:0-5861 GCA_040006135.1 Ginsengibacter sp.
ACAGTTGTTGATTGTACCACCTCGGATTGGGAGGTTACACGCCAGGGATTGGGTGAGTGGAGGGCATAGAGAAATTTTAAATTATAATTTTTTGATTTATGCTCTTCACAAATTCAGGGTGACAATCTTGGAATGAGTAATATCTTAAATGCCGATTGCTTTCTTTTACTTTAACCTAATTAAATACAATTTTATCAAAGTCCTCTTCAGGCAAAGTTTCCTTTTGACCCCAGGGTCCGTGAATATTAAAACTATGGCGGTGATAGCGGCAGGCACCATGAGTTTTGATTGCCGCCCTGTGTTCTAATGTGCCATAACCTTTATTAGTGTACCAGGCATACATTTTAAATCTTTTATGCATTTTCTGCATGTGATCATCACGATAAGTTTTTGCCAACACACTGGCGGCAGCGATTGAAGCATATATTCCATCACCTTTTATAATGCAATGATGCGGCATACTTTTATACTTTTTAAACCTGTTGCCGTCAATTAATAAAATATCGGATTTCGTAGATAGTTTATTTAAAGCCTTGTGCATTGCCTTAAATGATGCTTGTAGAATATTTATCTGATCTATCTCATCATTACTCACGCTGCATACAGCGAAAGTGATAGCGCACTTTTCAATTTCAGGCCTCAGTATCTCGCGCTCTTCATGAGTAAGTTGTTTGGAATCATTTAGTAACGGATGGTAAAAATCTTTAGGTAATATTACTGCTGCAGCATAAACCGGCCCTGCAAAACAACCACGGCCAGCCTCATCAACACCTGCTTCTATGAATTTATTATGGTAAAAAGGAAGTAACAATATTTAAAAATATTTTTCAAATGTAACCCCGTGAATAATATTTAGAAAAAACATTTTTCAACATCTGTGTAATTCATATCAAATAATGCAACTCTATAGCAACGTACCTTTGGCCCAGCTCTGAAAATTACCAGTATAAATAAAATGATAGAAAATCCTACTTCTGATAAAAGTGTTGCACGCTGGCTCTACCTCGGCGTTTTTATGCTCATGGTGCAGATACTTTTGGGAGGCATCACGCGACTCACTGAATCGGGCCTGAGTATAACAGAATGGAATCCTGTTACCGGCATTTTACCCCCATTAAATATTCATCAATGGCAGGTAGAATTTGACAAGTATAAAACTACTGATCAGTTTCGCTACATCAACAGTGACTTTACATTAAGCGATTTCAAAAATATTTTTTTCTGGGAATGGCTTCACCGTGCGTGGGCAAGACTTATGGGCCTTGTTTTTCTAGTTGGCTTTGTATATTTTTTAATCAAAAAGAAATTGAGGTCCAATATGGTCATTCCATTTATTATACTTTTTTTATTAGGGATCATCCAGGGCGCAATAGGTTGGATCATGGTAAAAAGCGGCTTAATGCCTGAAAAAATGTTTGTCGGTCATATACAGCTAACGATACATTTTGTTTCAGCTTTGGTTTTGCTTTGCTATACGCTTTGGTTTGCCTTGAGTCTGTCTGTTAAGAAGACCTCGCTCGTCCTCAATTCGTCTTTAAGAAACTGGTCCTTCATTATTCTAATATTTGTCTTTTTCCAATTGATTTATGGAGGTTTTATGGCGGGTCTACATGCAGGATCTATCGCACCTACATGGCCACAAATCAATGGTAAGTGGATTCCGGCAAAGATGGATTCGCTGTCACCAGCGATGCGCAATTTCACTGATAATAAAATTGCTGTTCAATTTATTCATCGTAGCCTGGCCTATATTATTTTGCTTCTCATGATAATTTGGACAATGAAAATGAGAAAAATAAGCGGTAGTAATTTATTTCAAAAATTAAAATGGATTCCGCCATTTCTGCTATTATTGCAAATTGTGCTGGGCATCTTTACTGTTATTAATTCGCCTTTCCCCAATAAATTAGTGTTCTTTGGCGTTGCTCACCAATTAAATGCCATGCTGCTTTTAATGTCGCTTATTATATTGATATTTATTATTCGCTCAAAGGAACGTGCTGTTGTAAAATAATTGAATTAGAATGAAAACTTTTTTTCAAAATTTTTATTATTCATTTCCTATTCAGTTATTGCTGTTACATCTTAGAAAATCACAGCTCTTATTAGTTTTTTGGCTCATTATTTTTCTTACAATCACAGGAAATTTCATGAAGCTCTTTGGCGCTGATTCTCTTTTTCTTGCTCCGGAATACCTGGGTAACGTAAATGCAGCAGGTGCAGCCATTGTGGGTATAGCCGCCGGAATATTCATCATGAGTTGGAATATTACAACGTTTATTCTTCACAGCGCACGCTTTAGGTTTTTAGCGACATCATCCCAACCTTTCTTAAAATATTGTATCAATAACAGTATTATTCCGCTGATATTTTTAATCGTCTATTTTTTAGAAGCCCTTTATTTTGATCTGTATAAAGAATTAATTCCGCTTTCAAATTTTCTTGTCATAACTGCCGGTTTTATAGGCGGCCTTTTATTTCTTATCATCATTTCCTTCTTATATTTTTTTTCTGCAGATCGAAGAATTATCCGAACCTTTAAGCCTGCCTTCAAAGAAATGGATGAAAACAAAATTGCTTCATCAATTGAAGGCAGCGATCTTGTAAATAGTTTTGGCCTTCGTGTGGGTTACTACCTGAATACTAAATTTAAATTTAAAAAAGCAAGGCCTGTGGGGCATTACAGCCAAACATTTTTAGATACTATTTTCAAGCGCCACCACTTTTCGGCTATGGTAACCGTTTGGCTTGCTTTTGTATTCATGCTTTTTATTGCATTATTCCTGGATCATCCAATTTTCCAGGTGCCTGCAGGTGCAAGCATACTTATTTTGTTTGCTATTCTCGTTGCAGTCATGGGCGCTCTTTCTTATTTCTTAAGAAGCTGGAGTTTTCTCTTCATGATATTTTTATTCTTTTTATTAAACGCGCTTTATCAATTTAAAATAATTGATCCCCGAAATAAAGCCTACGGCTTGGATTATTCTAAAAGTATAAGACCAGAATATAGTTTACAAAACCTTGCCTCCCTAAAAGCTGATGCGCTTGTAGATTCCTCAAAGAGAAACATGATCTCCATTTTAAACAATTGGAAAAAGCACCAGGCAGAAGAAAAACCTTTACTGGTTCTTTTTAATTTTAGCGGTGGTGGATTAAGAGGAGCAAGCTTTTCAATGAATGTACTCCAACAATTGGATAGTGCAACGCACGGAGAAATAATGAACCGCACTTTTTTGATGTCCGGCGCATCAGGCGGCATGCTTGCTGCTGCTTACTTCAGGGAACTTTACCGATTAAAAAAGAATGGTACCGACATCAACTTGCAGGACCGAAAATACCTAACCAATATTTCTGAAGATCTGCTAAATCCTGTATTTTCATCAATGATCTCGCGCGATCTGTTTTCCCCGGTACAAAAATTTTCGTATGAAGGTAATCGTTATGTAAAGGATCGCGGGTATGCTTTTGAGCAAAAGCTGAACATTAATACGGGCTATTTATTGGATAAAAACCTGGGATTTTTTAAGGATGCAGAAAAAACAGCAGAAATCCCGTTAATGATCCTGAACGCAGTGATAACCCGCGATTTTAAAAAGTTGATGATAAGTTCGCAGCCGCTAAATTTTATGATGCAGGCAGAATATACCGACAGTACTTCGTCTATGACAGGGCCCGATGCCATTGACTTTGCAGCGTTATTTAAAAATGAACATCCTATGAATCTGCGTATGCTAACTGCATTGCGCATGAATGCAACCTACCCTTATGTGCTTCCCGGCGTATGGTTGCCGTCTAATCCTGTAATAGATGTAATGGATGCAGGACTACGTGATAATAACGGCCAGGAAACTTCTATTCGATTACTTCAAAAATGCCAGGACTGGATCAATGAAAATACGCGTGGAGTCATGATCGTCCAGGTAAGGTCACGGCACAAAGGAAGTTGGGACAATGGCTATCACAATGGCGCTATTTCTGAATTGGTCACAAAGCCTTTTACAATGTTGCAAACAAATTGGTTCGTTTTGCAGGATTATATCCAGGATGATGAGATTTCATATGCACAGGGTTTTTTAAAAGTACCCCTAACAAGAGTGGCTTTCATGTATATTCCTGAAAAAGAACAGAAGGGTGCCTCTTTAAATTTTCATCTTACAGCTACAGAAAAATTAGAAGTGAACCATTCTCTTAATAGGCAAAATAATGTTGAGGCGTTTAATGAAACAATGCAGATATTATCTACACAATCATTGAAAGTCTCTGCACCGGGCAAGTAATAACACTAAAAATTTGCATCACTGAGTGACTAGGTAAGAATATGGCAACACTAAATTCATCAGCGGTTTAGTAAATACGATTGCTTCGGGATTGATGATAAGCTATCAACTGAAGATTAATCTCCGCTGGCAATGAAGTAAACCTGGAGAGTATTCCCAATGATATGCCCCTCAAATATTTTAACCCGCTGGGACGATGAGCCGGAATGCTGCCGGTAATATCTGTGCTTCAACAATTTCCGGAGTAGGAACCGGATCGCCATCCAAATGCAAAAGTGCGTGTTGTACATTTTTTACTTTAATGTTTTTTGCCTGGTAGTAAAGAATCGTCTTGTTTTTATCTGCTGAAGCATTGATAACTTTTCCGGAATAAATATGTTTTAATAATTGAAACAATATATTGACCTTGGAAGTTTTTTGCGCGACAATTATATCCAATAAACCATCACATATACTTGCCCCTGGAGCAATTTTAAAGTTGTTACCAAATTGGTTGCTGTTGGCAATGCAAATACAAAATCCATTTACCTTTTGCCATTGATCCTCGAGAAAAATTTCAAATTCGTAAGATTTCACTTTCATAAAAGCTTTCACAAATTCCCTGATGTAAGTATTTAATCCTCGATTCTTTTGTTGTGCGAATTCATGTGATACTTTAGCATCGAAACCCAAACCACTTAGATGGCAACAGATTTCGCCATTGATGGTGTAGGCGTCCGCCATCATTGATGTTCCATTAAAAATTACCTCAAGTGCTTTATCAATTGATCGGGGAATACGCGCAGACATGGCAAGGCCATTTCCGGAGCCAAGCGGAAGAATTCCAAGGTTAACTTCCACATTTAAAAGTGCAGCAATTAATGGCCGAATACTACCATCTCCACCACAAATAACGATATCAGTTATTTCCTCTTCTTTAATTTTGTCTCTTAAAAATTGATAATCTCCTTCTTTACTCGTAAATAGAATTTGAAAGGCAATGTCTCTTTCCTCACAACGCTCAATAATTTTTTTTTCCAACACCAATTTATTTTTAGTGCCGGAAACGGGATTGATAAAGAAAAGAATTTTACGAGGCATTATTTAATTTAACGCTTTCCAAAGCATGTCCTTTAATTCAGTAAGTCCATGTTGTGTAATGGAAGAAATAAAAATATGAGGAATCTTTTTTGGTAATTCTTTTTCTATAGCCTCTTTCAATTCATCATCAAGCATATCGCTTTTGCTTACTGCAATAATCATTTTTTTATCGAGCAGTTCCGGGTTATATTCTTTTAATTCATTCACCAAAATATTAAATTCCTTTTTATGATCCTGACTATCTGCCGGTATCAAAAAAAGTAAAACAGGATTACGCTCAATGTGTCTTAAAAACCGGTGACCCAGGCCTTTGCCCTCGGCAGCACCTTCAATAATTCCAGGTAGGTCTGCAATACAAAAACTCTTTTGATCGCGGTAAGGCACAATGCCTAATTGAGGAACAATCGTTGTAAAAGCATAGTCCGCAATCTTTGGTTTTGCGGCAGTAAGCACACTCAATAAAGTAGATTTTCCTGCATTTGGAAATCCCACAAGGCCAACATC
>JBDTXP010000150.1:0-5860 GCA_040006135.1 Ginsengibacter sp.
GCCTTCTCATAGAGTTTAACGCCTTGGTAGGCTGTACCAAGATTAAACCAGGCAAGATGGGTATAGGGTAATTCATCAATGATAGTATTATGAATTTTTATACTTTCATCATACCTGCCGGTAAAATCTGTCCAAAAACAAATCTTATAAAGTGCTTCTTCATTTCCAGGATCTTGCTCAAGTATTATTGAAAGACAGTCAAATACTTTGTCAAATTCTTCATAGTCATCATACACATCAGATAATTCAAAAAGCAATTCAATTTTTTCCTCTCCGGTAAATTTCTTAATCGCCTCTTCAAGTACAGATGCGGCTTTTTGAGAATTATCAAGAGCCAGGTAAACATCTGTTTTTAAAATAAACAGGTTTAAATCATTGGAATCAAATGTTTCAGCTTTTTCCAATAAAACAAGCGCTTCATTGTATCGTTGCTGCATGATCAAAAGATCGGCCTTCTTGCATAATAAAGCGCCGGAAAAGGGATATTGCTCAATCGCGAAATCAACAGCTTCAAAAGCATGTGGAAGTTGGTCTGCTTCATCAAAATAATCAATCAGCATAATGAAAGACTCCTCCTCCAAAAAATTAAATTTTCTGCCATTCTTAAAGTTATTATACTGCTTGAGTAAATCTTTAAGTTCATCATTCTCGTTACTATACTGGTCTGGTTTCATATTAGCTTAATACACTCAAAATACAATTATATCCCTAATTAGACGTTTTAAAGAAAGTATTCCTAAAAAAAATATGATGAAAGGTGAGGAAAATTCGTAATTAAAGTTTAATTTTGTTAACAATAAAATAATTTTTGCAAGGAATGAGACATTATACCAAAATATTAGCGGTTATATTTCTTTTTTGCGGAGTCGCTTTGATTGCTTCTGCAGACAGGGGTGGTTTTGTGAAAAAAAATAAATGTAAACTTAATATTACTACTAAAGGTAACCTAAAAAATTCTATTGCTTTTAATCTTAAATCAGGATTGAATTATCGTGGCAGCCAGGTTTTAAACAATGCACAGGTAGGAAATGTGATGGTTAGTGATGCATTTGTTTCTTATAAAAAAGGAAACAGTATATACATTATTCCATATAAACAAAAGATATTAATTCCTCAATATACCAGTGAAGGATATAAATTGATTATAAGATCAAGGAAATAATTTAGTTAGAAACTTAATAGAAAAACCGACATAATTGCCGGTTTTTTTTATTGGTAAAATTTTCTATTTTTTAGATTCCTCATAGGTAAGCACCCTGTAGCCTGATGTTGGAATTTCAAAAGTTGCATCAGGCACTGATTCGACAGATAACCTGGCAAGAACAAATTTCAGTTTTAATTTTCCTTTCTGCATTTCATATTGTACAGGTAAGCCTGGGAGCGATTTAAATTGCGCATCATATGATTTATTTGGAAGTGAAACGTCATTCGTATAATAAACTGTAAATGAAGTGCCATTATTTAATCTGGCAGTTGCTTTTGTGCAGCTATAACCATTTATTACACTTGTTTCGCCTTTGTTTTCAAAAGATATGCCTTCATACTTTTTGTTGTTGGCCTGCCAGTCATCAGGCGATAAAGTGAACATTAATTTTTGTCCGCTATAATCTTTTAATATTACCCCTTTTCCCGTAGATGCATTATAAATAGTGGCTTCTCTGCCCAGGCCACTTACAAGCTCTACCCGGCTTAAATTACCCTTCAAATATATTGTGGTAGTAGCACCATCCAGCATGTCAGCCATCTTTGGTTCATTACTGCCAGACTCTACTGACATATTGTATACCATTATACCTTCCTTCATTACCTTCTGTGCGCTAATAGAAGTAACTATACTAATCATGCAAAATATTAGAAAAAATAAATTCTTATTCATTTTTGATGTTTGAAGCAGGTTTTAGAAATAAGGTGAGACAAAAATCTATTATAAGCTTTCCTATAATTAATCTCACCTACTTAAAGTAAAGATAACATATAGACGCATAAAGTTGCAAAGGCGCTCGTTGCTTACTTTTTACGTGCAGGTGTTGTTTTTTGCTTCATTGCCTTTAATTTTTCATTTGATTCCTGCATGGCAGTGATTCTCTCCTGCCATTTACTTTTAGATGCGGGCTTTTTCTTATTTTCCTGCAATTTCGCAAGAATTTTTTCGTGATCAATTATATATTTCTGAATTACAAATTGAATCAATAATGTTATGACATTACTTACCGTATAATACCATGTAAGCGCTGAAGGTAACCTGTTGAAAACTCCTAATAAAATTATGGGAAAAATGTAAGGCAAATACTTCATTACGGGATTGCTGTTATCCTGCATGTTGCTCATTCCATAGATCGAAATGAGAAGACTTGTAATAACGGCAAAAATGGTGAATAAACTTACATGATCACCATAAAAGGGAATAGAAAACGGAAGATTATAAATGGAATCATAAGTCGATAAGTCCTTAGCCCACCAAAAGCTTTGGCCCCGAAGCGTAATATTAGAATTAAAAAAGTTATATAAAGCAAAAAATATGGGGATTTGTAATAGGGCCGGAATACAACCACCTAACGGGTTTACACCTGCACTTTTAAATAATTTCATTTGTTCCATGCCAAAGGCTTGCTTATCATCCTTAAATTTTTCTTTCAATACTTCTATTTCAGGCTTTAGCAATTTCATCTTTGCTCCGCTCAGATAACTCTGATAGGTTAATGGAGAAATAAGGAGCCTGATAATAATTGTCATAAGTGCGATGATGAGACCATAACTTACCATCCTGGCAGAAAGAAAATTAAACACAGGCATAATGAACCCGCGGTTTACATACTTTACAAATGCGAATATGCCACTACCCAGTGGTACCATATTGTACATTTCATTTCCGTAGGATTTTAAAATTTTATAATCGCTTGGCCCATAATATAGTTGCAACGGAACAACTACATTATCGCCTTGTGGCAAATTTAAATGGAGCGAAGCTGTGGCTTCTCCTATTATGTTTAATGCAGTGTCTTTGGGCGAAACCCATTTTACCTCTCCGGACGAGAATTTATTTTTTGCAACAATAGAATTCACAAAAAATTGTTGGTTTAATGCAATCCAATCCAAAGGCTTTGTAAATTTTTTATCATCATCTTTTCCGGTAGCCAAATGTTCGAAATCATACTCACCACTCTCAACATAAGATACATGAGATTGCTGCGTTTCCCATTCAATGTCCCTTTCCTGCTTTTTGGCTTTTGCTTTCCACACCAGGTTGAGCGTATTTTGAGTCATTAATCTACTTGAGCCATTGAGTGAAATATTCAAATCAATCATATAATCATCAGGCCTTAGCGTATATTCATGACTTATTTTCTCGCCACCAGGCAATTGCATTTCAAAAAGAATGCGTTTCCCATTATTTTCAGTGGGTATTACCTGAGGCAAATTAAAGATCAATGTATTTGATTGTGCAGTATGATTATTTCCCGTATTTATTGCATAAGAAAAGTTACTAAAAGTACCATCCGTTAATAATAAAGGCTTGCCGTCAAAAGCTTTGAATTTCTTTAATTCTACTATTTTCGGTTGCGCACCCTTGTTAGTAAATGTGATTTTTACTAAATTATTTTCCACCACAGTTAATTGCTCCTTTACCGTATCAGCTAATGTGGCGGGCGAATTATTTATTTCCTTTGACCGAAGTGAATCCTGTATTGTATTTTGAATAGATGAGTCAATTTTAGGCTGCAGTTTTGCAAGGGAATCCTGAATATGCTGTTTTTGCTTTTCCATTGCCACCTGGCCTTGCTGGGTGTAAAAGAAATAACCAAAAAATAATAATGCCAGCAATCCAAAACCAATGATCGTATTCTTATCCATTCCTTTAAAAAATTAGTTGGCAAATGTACATAAAGTTTGCCCTTGTATCAGAGAGATTTAGCCTTCCTATAAAGCAGATGCCCCCTTTCGGAGGCATCTGCTTTTAATCTAAATATATTATTTTTTCGCTGCCGGTTTTGCTTCTACAGTTTTTGCATCAGCTGCCGCCGGTGTTTTAGCTGCAGCAGCAGTAGGCGCCACTTTAGCCTCTTCTTGCTTTAACTGTCGGGTCATGGTAACAGATGCTATAGGAATACGTGGCGAATTAAGTATTTCCATGTTAGGCGCTTTTACGTCCTGTACACGTACATTTTCGTTTAACTTGAGATCAGTAAGATCCATTTCAATATTCTCAGCTAAAAACTCTGGTGTAGTTTTTACCTTCAAGGACTTCATTTTAACTGCAAGTTTACCGCCTTCTTTTACGCCTGCGGGAACTCCGGTAAATTTCAAGGGAATATTGACGGTCAGTTTTTTATCACCTACTAATTCCAGGAAATCCAGGTGAATAAGGCGATCGCTTACCTTCTCAAATTGCGCATCTTTCAAAACACATTTGTAAGATGTGCCATCTACATTTACTTCTGCAAGCATAAAATCCGGTGTGTAAACCAGGTTTTTAAAAGCTGTTGCCGGAGCAGAAAAATTAATTTCTTTTGCACCTCCGTAAATTACAGCTGGCACTTTTTCCTCAGAGCGAAGTTGACGGGTGGCTGTTTTGCCAAATTCGGTCCTGAGTTGTCCTTCGATTGTAATTGTTTTCATTATTAATATTTTTTGAGGCGCGAAGGTATGGATTTTTGGTCAAAAAAATTAGCTGATAAGGTCAGGTTTACAATACTGTAAAGACATTTGCATAACTCAAAAATTTACAATATTCCTTTTTTAAAGTATTAGCGTCAAAAAGTCATAAATATCAAATGTTTTATTATATTTTGCTCTTTTGTTTTTTATGAATTTTACTTCTTATAAAAAGGCTGTTTATACTTCGGTTTTCAAATGCATTTCTTATAGCAATAGCAAAAAGATCTGCCACAGATACAACCTTAATTTTTGGCGATTGCTGCTTTAAAGGTATTGTATCGCAAACCACCAGTTCCTCAAGAACGCTGTTCTCAATATTTTCGTACGCACTATTGCTCAGCACGGGATGGGTACAAAAGGCCCGAACGCTTCGCGCTCCTTTTTCCATCAATAGGCCAGCGCTTTTACAGAGTGTCCCACCCGTATCACAAATGTCATCAATCAATACAATGTCTCTGTCGGTTACATCACCAATCACTACCATACTGGCTATTTCATTTGCACGTTTGCGATGTTTATCACATATTACCATATCCACTTCAAAATAACTGGCAATTTCCCTGATACGATTGGCACTTCCTACATCAGGCGCTGCGAACGTGAGGTTTTCCAGGTTTAAATCTTCAATGTATGGAATGTATATGGCTGATGAATCGAGGTGATCAACCGGAATGTCAAAATATCCCTGTATCTGTGGTGCATGAAGATCCATGGTAATAACTCTATCAGCACCTGCAGCTACGATCATATTAGCTACCAACTTTGATCCGATGGCTACACGTGGCTTATCTTTTCTATCCTGGCGGGCATATCCATAGTAAGGCATCACAGCAATTACTTTATACGCGGAAGCTCTTTTTGCTGCATCTATCATCAGAAGCAATTCCATCAGGTTGTCTGTTGGTGAAAACGTACTTTGAATCAAAAAAACGAATTGACCTCTGATGCTTTCCAGGTATTCAACGCCGATTTCCCCATCACTAAATTTTTGGATATTTACTTTGCCAAGTGGTTCGCCAAAGCGTAAGGCTATTTGTTTTGCCAGATACTGGGAACCGGTGCCCGAAAAAATTTTTAAATTGGAATGCATAATTAAATTTTAAAGCAAGGAAGGGATAGGCGAAATTATCATTTATATTTATGGAAATAAATTCAATTTGATGGAAACTGTTAACAAATCTTCCACGTCAATTAAAAACTGGGC
>JBDTXP010000151.1:0-5813 GCA_040006135.1 Ginsengibacter sp.
CCTTCAGTTTCATAATAACTATTGAACACAAAAGGAAAGGCAGGATCAAAAAGTACATATCCTGGCATGTACTGTTTCAATATAAAGGTTTCAAAAAACCAGGTAGTATGGCCGATGTGCCATTTAGGTGGACTTACATCTACGATTGGTTGAACCACATAATCTTCTATCTCCAGAGGCGCACAAATGTCTTCCGTGAATTTCCTTACCTCTTTGTACTTTTTGAGTAAATCCAAAATAATGTTTTTTGATGTAATTCATTACAATTACCAAACCGATTATAGTTTATTCATCCATCCCATTATCTGAAGATGAATTGTTGCTCTGCAAAGTCATATTATTAATAACTGATAATTCACTTTCTGTGAAAAATCGCCATTTCCCCTTGTCTAAGTTTTTCAGGGTAATATTCATAATTCGAATTCGCACTAAAGATGCCACTTTGTTGTCGAGTGCCTCGCACATTCTTCTTATTTGCCTATTGAGGCCTTGAGTAAGAACGATCCTGAATTTTAGCTCCCCTTCCTGTTTTACAAAACATTTTTTCGTGACTGTTCCTAAGATTTTTACTCCTTCGGCCATTTTTTTTATAAAATCGCTCTTTATTGGCTTATCCACAGTTACGATATATTCTTTTTCGTGGTTGTTGGCAGATCTCAATATTTTATTCACAATATCTCCATCATTTGTCAGAAATATTAGCCCTTCTGAAAGTTTATCCAGCCTGCCTATCGGGAATATTCTGGATTTAAAATTTATGTACGAAATGATATTGGTTTTATCTTTTAAATCGGTAGTGCAGGTAACTCCTTTTGGCTTATTAAAAGCGATATAAACCGGTTTAGATTTGTTTTTGACCAACTGACTATCAACCTTCACAACATCACCAGGCATTATCCTGTTTCCTTTTCTTGCCA
Organism: Ginsengibacter sp.; assembly: GCA_040006135.1. GTDB lineage: Bacteria > Bacteroidota > Bacteroidia > Chitinophagales > Chitinophagaceae > Ginsengibacter. The sequence continues at coordinate 918 of JBDTXP010000151.1, forward strand.
CTTTACCATTAAGCGTAACACGCCCGGTTTCAAGATAGAGATCTGCCTCACGCCTGCTACAATAGCCACTATCACTTATAAATTTGTTAATGCTTGTTCCGTCCTGCTGCAATTGTAATAAATGGTTTTAAGTAGATTTAATTTTCAAAGTTAATTTTTTCTGTTTAAGAATATATTTGGAAAGATATTTTGTTTAAATTAATTTGCGAAAGATTAAACAAACATGGAACAATTTTCAATTTCCCAATTAGGACACTTTTCCGGTATTCAACCACATACCATTAGAATATGGGAACAACGATATGGCGCTTTAACACCGTCCCGGTCGAAAGGAAACACGAGATACTATGATAATACTCAGCTAAAGAGGCTTCTAAATATTGTGAGCCTTTTAGATTCATCTAATAAAGTTTCTGCTCTTTGTATTCTGTCTGATGAGAAACTTGCAGAAATGGTTTTAATTAAACAGGAAGATTTAAATAATTCCTCCGACCAATTACTAATTAACCAGATGATCCTGGCAGGAATGACTTATGATGAGAACTATTTTGACAAAATTTTCTCACAGGCGGTAATGAGATTTGGAATGGAGGAAACTTATTCCAGGTTAATAAAGCCATTGTTAATCAAATTAGGTTTGATGTGGTGTACTAACATTTTACCACCTGCACAGGAGCATTTTTTGACCAGCATGATTAAACTCAAATTATCAGTCGCAATAGATTCAATGCCAAATGGAGTTGAAAATGGTGATACATGGTTACTATTGTTGCCCGAAAATGAATTTCATGAAATTGGTTTGTTATGGGCTTACTATTTGATTAGAAAATCAGGTAGGAAGGTGGTATATCTTGGCGCCAGCACACCAGTATCCTCTCTTTTGGAGGCGCTCGAAATTGTAAAGCCTCAAAATGTTTTAATTTTTGTTGTTCAGGGCGAAAGCACTTACACTATAAACGGATATATGGAGCACATACTACCTGTTTTCAAAGGAAAGAATTTTTGTATTGCCGGAGACCGCACTAAAGAAATAAAAGATAAGAGAATTAAATTTTTTAAAACGGAAAAAGAACTATCTTCTTTTTTATAGATTATTTTATTTCATAACGAATTTCTATACCCCAATAAATGTCAAGAATTGCAATCATAGGATCAGGTTTTTCAGGGCTTAGTGCAGCTGCATATCTTGGGAAAGCAGGCCATGAGGTTTTAGTTTTCGAAAAAAACGAAACTGCTGGTGGCAGAGCCAGGCAACTTATTACTAATGGTTATGTGTTTGATATGGGACCAAGTTGGTACTGGATGCCGGAAGTATTTGAAGATTTTTTTACTGACATGGATAATACCGTTTCCAGGCAATACGACCTTACTTTATTGGATCCGGGCTTTGTTATCAATTTTGGCGAAGGTGGTGTGCTGAAGATACCTGCAAAATATGTAGAGCTACGCAACTTGTTTGAATCTCTTGAGCAAGGAAGCGCTGTAAGATTGGATGCTTTTATGAAAGAGGCAGCTTATAAATACAAAACGGGCATGCAAAAGATGGCGCAAATGCCTGGGTTAAGCGTCATGGAATTTTTGGATATGGATGTTATAAGTGGAGTATTTCGAATGCAGTTATTTACCGGCTTTAGTAAGCATGTAAGAAAATATTTTACGCATCCGCAACTCATTGCATTGATGGAGTTCCCTGTGCTCTTTTTAGGCGCGATGCCTTCAGAAACCCCCGCTTTGTATTCTCTTATGAATTATGCCGGATTAAAATTAGGTACATGGTATCCCGGAGGTGGTTTTGGAAGTGTTGTTAAGGCAATGAAAGAAACAGTTCTTAAAAATGGTGGAAATTTTTATTTTAATGCTCCCGTTGAAAAAATTGAAACACTTAATAATTCTGTAACAAGTGTAAAAGTAAATGGCGAAAGTATTAAAGTAGATGTAGTAGTTTCTTCTGCAGATTACCATTTTACTGAACAGACCCTGTTGGATAAGGAATATCGGAATTATGATGAATCATATTGGGATAGCAGGACACTGGCGCCATCCGCATTAATATATTATGTTGGTGTTAATAAAAAGATTCCAGGTTTAAATCATCATACTTTATTTTTCGAAAGTCCACTTGAAAGTCATAGCCAGGACATTTATGTAAATCCAAAGTGGCCGGAAAATCCGTTATTCTACTTGTGTTGTCCTTCAAAAACCGATAAATCTGTTGCACCGGAGGGACATGAAAATTTATTTTTTTTAATGCCACTTGCTCCAGGGATAACAGATGAGCCTGAGTTAAGAGAAGAATTTTTTAATAAAATGCTGGAAAGAGTTGAAAAATTAACAGGTTTCGAGATTAAGACCAGTATTGATTATAAACAAAGTTATTGCGTGAAAGATTTCATTAACGATTATCATTCATATAAAGGAAATGCTTACGGCCTGGCAAATACGCTGCGGCAGACAGCTATATTAAAACCAAAGATGAAAAACCGGAAATTAAAAAATATGTTTTACACAGGGCAGTTTACGGTGCCGGGACCCGGTGTACCACCTTCAATTATTTCGGGAAAAATTGTTTCATCACTCATTGTAAAACATTTATCTACAGTCTCTAAAAAAAATTCCTATGAAGCAGCTCTATGATCTTTTATCTGAGAAGGTAAGTCGCGCTACCACGCATTCTTATAGCACGAGCTTTTCTCTTGGTATTCGCTTTCTTCATCCTATTTTACGAGGATCCATTTATGGTATTTATGGATTTGTCCGCGTTGCAGATGAGATTGTTGATAGTTTCGAAGGATACGACCAGGCAGCGCTGCTGGCTCATTTCAAAAAGGACACTTACCTGGCGATCGAACAAAAAATATCGGTAAATCCTATTTTAAATTCATTTCAGCAGGTTGTACATAAATATGGGATAGATATTTCTTTAGTGGACACTTTTTTGGAAAGCATGCAAATGGATCTTGAGGGCAAAACATATTCAGAAGAAAAATACCAGCAATATATTTTAGGCTCTGCGGAAGTAGTAGGATTAATGTGTTTAAAAATATTCACTGAAGGAAATATAGAAAAGTATAATGAATTAAAACCTTTTGCAATGAAATTGGGCGCTGCTTTTCAGAAGGTAAACTTCTTGCGTGATATGAAGGATGATTATGAAATATTAGGTAGAGTATATTTCCCTCACCTTGATATGAAGGATTTTAATGGAAATGCAAAAATGAAAATAGAGCAGGAAATTGAAAACGATTTCTCAATAGCTTTGGAGGGCATTAGGAAATTGCCATTAAGAAGCAGGCAAGGTGTTTTCCTGGCTTATGTTTATTACCGTTCCTTATTTAAAAAAATTAAAAGATTGACACCACATCGTATACTTTCAGAAAGAGTGAGAATTAATAATGGACATAAAGTGGGCCTGATGCTTAATTGCGTAGTACAACATAAATTAAATATGGTCTAGGAATTTTAATTGAGTTTGCCAATGAGTACAATATTAATTTATACTTTATTATTAAAAAGCTTCCTGATGATGCCCACGGCTTCACCCACACTAAATGATGTAAGGATGATGTATCATGAGGCGTCAAGCAATGACAATGTTTGTAAAAGTTTAGTAGAAATTCTTAAGCCCTATAATGAAAAAAATAATCCCGTTTTGTCTGGATACAGAGCCGGTGCAACTATGATGATGGCCAAATATGTATTTAGCCCATTTACAAAAATTTCTTATTTCCGCAAAGGAAGAGATATGCTGCAAAGAGCTGTTAATGCTGACGATCAGAATATTGAATTAAGGTTTTTAAGATTTGCAGTACAGACCAATCTGCCTTTTTTTCTCGGATACAAAGATCATATTGATGCAGATAAGATATTTATTTTAAAAGGACTTTCTTCGCTGCAAGACCCGGTTTTAAAGGCAAATATCGGTACGTTTATGAAAGGGAGTGATTACGTTTCGGACAATGAAAAAATTAACCTGTTATGAAAGATGGGCAATTAATTTTAGTGGATCCTAACGATGTGCCAATTGGCACAGGTGAAAAGTTACCAGTGCATCAGGGTGGGTTGTTACATCGTGCCTTTTCAGTTTTTATTTTTAATAAAAATGGAGAACTTCTTTTGCAACAACGGGCGATTGGTAAGTATCATTCTGAAAAGCTATGGACAAATACCTGCTGCAGCCATCCATTGCACAATATTCCAATGGAGCAAACTGTAGAAAGCAGGCTAATGGAAGAAATGGGCTTAAGGTGTAACACTCATTTCCGGTTTAAGTTTACTTACAAAAATGACTTTGAAGACGGATTGGTAGAGCATGAAGTAGATCATGTATTTTTTGGAATTAGCGATGAAAAACCTCAGCCAAATAAAGAAGAAGTCATGGACTGGAAATATATTTCATTGAATGAATTGCAAAAGGATATTGAATTACGGCCATGGATTTATACGTCCTGGTTGAGTATAAGTATGCCGGATATATGTGCTTCTTACGAAGATTTTAAAATAACACATGATGGAATATAATTTTCATGCTGAGCAGTTCTTAAATGTATCTCTTGAAGAGGCATGGCAGTTTTTTTCCTCCGCAAAAAATCTTGAGATCATTACTCCTCCTGAACTTGGCTTCAGGATTATTTCACAGCCAGAAGCCGGCGAGATATATGAAGGGATGTTAATTGACTATACTGTCAAACCAATTTTGGGTATTCCTTTGCATTGGAAAACGGAAATTGCAAAAGTGCAAAAGCCTTATGTTTTTATGGATAAACAATTGAAAGGTCCATATAAAGTTTGGGAACATACGCATACGTTTGAGGAAAAGGATAATGGCGTTTTGATGAGAGACAATGTAAAATATGTTTTGCCTTTGGGATTTTTGGGCCGTATTGCACATTATTTATT
>JBDTXP010000152.1:0-5740 GCA_040006135.1 Ginsengibacter sp.
GAAATATATACTTCATCATCGTATAATTAAAACCGGGATATTTATTTTATGACGAAGTTTGTTTACGGTAGTTCCCAAAATCCAATCGGTAATACCTCTATGCCCATGTGCACCCATCACAAGCAAGTCGATTTTATGTGCATGAACTATTTTGGAAATTTCAGTAGCTACCGGCCCAAAACCTATTTGTGTACTTACTCCATAACCTAATTTAGTTAAGGTATTTTTATAACTATCTAAATTGTCCTTATCGGTTTTTGTTTCATGATCTAATGTGTTTTTTCCCAGGTAAGTTGCGGCTGCACTTTCCACAATATGAATGAGCGTGTAAGTGGCATTAGTCCCACCTTGTTGCAAGGCATTTTGAATTACCCTTTGATCATTTCCGGAAAAATCTATTGTGATACCGATATGATTATAAATGATCGTGTTGCCTGGAGAAAATTCTGAAGCGCTCCCATGAGGTATCTTGTTGACAGCTGTTTTATTTTTATGTATCAATGGGTAAAAGAATACAAAAGCTAATAATAGCAGGCAGGCAATAGAGATGGGAATGATAAGACCATTTATAACCCATGCAGGAGATGTGGAACTCCATACATTTATTTCCTGCAACACTAACTGGATATTCAAATAAACAATCACTGCAGCGCATATCCAGGCCAGCATCTTTAACCAAAGGGGTATGGAAAAATTCTTCATTAGGACTTTGCTGGAAGTGAAATGAATTAGTGGAATTACAGCAAAACCTAGTTGCAAGCTTAAAACTACCTGGCTCAGTACCAGCAAGCTTCCCAGAGCTCTGTCACCAAAATAAATAATAGTGATCAATGCCGGAATTATTGCTATAACGCGTGTGATCATTCTTCGAAGCCAGGGTTGTATACGTAGATTTAAATGTCCTTCCATCACTATTTGTCCCGCAAGCGTTCCGGTAATTGTAGAGCTCTGACCTGCAGCAATCAACGCTATTCCAAAAAATATGGGTGCTGCTTTTCCAAACAATGTTTCAAGCATTGCAGAGGCATCCTGGATTTCAGCTATGTGGTATAAACCATTTACATAAAATGCAGCAGCGGCTAAAATAAGAATGGCAGCATTTACGAAAAACGCGAGATTCAAAGCGATAACTGTGTCAAAAAAATTGAACCTGATGGCACGTTTTATTCCGGCAGTGGTTTGCTCAATTTTCCTCGTCTGAACTAAAGAAGAATGCAAGTATAAGTTGTGCGGCATCACCGTAGCACCAATGATACCAATTGCAATATAGAGTGCTTCGCCGGATAATTTGGTGGGCACAAAGCCTTTAAGTACATCAGTATATACCGGAGATACAATCAGCATTTCGAGAATAAAGCAAACCCCGATTATGGCAACCAGGCTTATGATAAAAGCCTCCATGATCCTCATTCCTTTCTTTAATAATAACAACAACAACAATGTATCAAGCGCAGTAATGCAAATACCCCAAACTAATGGAAGTCCAAATAATAAGTTTAAACCAATAGCCATACCGACTATTTCAGCCAGATCACATGCAGCAATTGCGATTTCTGCCAATATATATAATGGAAGATTCGCCCATTTTGGATAGTTTGATTTGGAAGCTTGTGCTAAATCCAGGCCACTCACTATTCCCAGCCGGGCACTTAGTGACTGCAAAAGAACGGCTATGATGTTAGACATAAGTAGTATCCAAATGAGCTTATAGCCAAACATGGATCCACCTGCAATATCTGTAGCCCAATTTCCGGGATCCATATATCCCACACTTATTAAATACGCCGGACCAAAAAATGCGAGGATGCGGCGCCATCCTTTTTTTTGTGTAGAGACGGAGCTATGCACTTCGCTAAGAGAACGTATATCTGTGTTTTTTATCATTTAAAAACTGGAAAAAAGTTTTATTGGCAAATATAATTTGTTAGAGTTGACTAACAAATTTTTTTTATAATTTTATTTTCTTCATTTTTGTGCGGCATAGTTTTAAAACCGAATTATGATCCATTCACTTGCAGAGGAAAATTATTTGAAGTCGTTGTTTCATCTTGAAAAAAATATGGGGGAAGTAAGTGTAAATGAACTCTCTAAGAATCTTGATATAAAAATGCCAACTGTAACCGCAATGATGAAAAAATTAGCGGTAAAAAAGCTGGTGGCCTACCAAAAGTATAAGCCTCTTAAACTTACTGACAAGGGCAGGCGGGAGGCCGGGCTGATTATTAGAAAACACAGGCTAACTGAAATGTTTTTGGTTGAAAAAATGAGAATTGGTTGGGAGGAAGTGCATGATATTGCCGAGCAAATCGAACACATTAAGTCATCTGTCTTATTTGAAAAAATGGATGAGTTGCTTGGATTCCCTTCCTTTGATCCGCATGGCTCACCTATTCCCGATCGCAGGGGAGTAATGGACAAATATTCTTACCGCAAGTTGAGTGATTGTAAAAGGGGTGAGAATGTGAAATTATCAGCGCTTCTCAACACTACTAATGAATTTCTAAAATTTTTAGATGCTCGCTCTATAAGATTGGGTATAAAAATAACTATTAATAGAGTAGAAGCCTTTGACGCTTCAATGGATGTGAGTTATACAGGCCATAAGAATGAGTTGCTGAGTCACTTAGTTTGTGAGCGACTACTTGTTGAATAAGGGATTAATTTTTACCTGCTTCCAGAAGGGGCGAATCATCTGCCCATTTCTCAATTTGATCAGCAACCAATCTATCGTTGCTCAACCTTGGTACTTTATTCTGGCCGCCTAATTTCCCTACGCTTTTCATATAGTTTATAAAGCCGTCTTTTTTTACTGGTCTTATTTTTAATGGATTCAAAATATTTCCTTTCACCAGGTCATCATAGTATATATTTTTTTTCCTTAAATTTTCATCTACTTTTTTTGAAAAAGAAATTAAATCTTTTGGTTCATTTTCAAATTCTATAAACCATTCATGAAAACTTTTTTTATCGGAGTCAGAAATGAAAGGTGCTACAGTAAACTCTGTAATTGTTATTTCGTTTTCATCTGCAGCTTTCAGTAATGCTTCCTCTACTTCCTCGCCAATTACATGCTCGCCAAATGCAGAAATAAAATGCTTTACACGTCCTGTAACCATTATCCTGTATGGATCTTTAGAAACAAACTTAATGGTATCGCCAATATTATAAGCCCATAGGCCAGCATTGCTGGAGATGATGAGGACGTAATTTTTGTTTAACTCAACATCTTTTAATGTAATCCTGGTGGGGTTTTCGTTTGTTATATCTTCAACTGAAACAAATTCAAAAAATATTCCACTGTTTGTGTTAAGCAATAATCCTTCAGCACTTTGGCTGTCCTGGAAAGCAAAGAATCCTTCGCTTGCCGGATATGTTTCTATCGTGTCTATTTTTTTTCCAATGCTGCCAAAAAGTTTTGCTTTATAAGGTTCAAAATTTACGCCGCCATGCACCAGGACACTAAATTCGGGGAAAATATCTTTTATCTTTTTTCCGCTTCTTTTTTCCAGCTCATCAAAATACATTTGTATCCATGGCGGTATGCCACTGATCAGGGTCATGCCTTCATTGATCGTTTCATCTACGATCTTATTTAATTTTTGTTCCCAATCTTCTATACAATTTGTTTCAAAGGAAGGAAGTTGATTACTACGTAAATATTTAGGTATGTGATGATTTACAATTCCGCTCAGGCGTCCTGTAGGAATTCCGCCAACTCTTTCTAACTCCGGTGAACCACTTAGAAAGATCATTTTGCCATTGGCAAATTGTGAATTACCACTTTGAGCCATGTAACAAAGCAGCGCATTACGTGCTGTATCAATGTGATTGGAAATTGAATCTTTGGTAATAGGAATATATTTTACACCACTTGTGGTTCCACTTGTTTTTGCAAAGTATATTGGAAAACCTTTCCATAAAACATTTTGTTTACCCTGCTTTATCTGGTCAAGATATCCTTTGTAATCTTCATAGCTCCTTAGAGGAACTTTTTCTACGAAGTCTTCGTAAGATTTTATATTTTTAAAGTCGTGCTCTTTTCCAAACTCGGTTTTTTCAGCAGATTTAATGAGGGATGTAAAAATCGCGTTCTGGTCTGCAACAGCAGTAGCCATTGATTTCCTGATCTGTTTGTTTATGTAAAGCGCGAAAGGTTTGGCTAGTAAAGACTTGATCTTCATTTTCATGACAGTATAAGCTAATCGTTAGCGCAAATTTACTGAAATCAACTAACTAATAATTAAGTACTTATTTTAGCTATTGTTTGTCTTTATTTGAATTATTAGAAACACGTCGTTTTACTAAAATTAAAGTGTGATCAAAATGAAGAAAAGAGTAATAGCAGCGTTGATCGGTAGCTTAATTTTTGGAATTATTTTTATAACTGTCGCTACTATTTTTAGAGCTATTAATATATCCAGGAGTGCAATAGGGGAACATACTAATTTACTATTGGAAGGCCTTATTGTTAGTGCTATCTTTTTTGTAATTATAGTTTTATTCCTAAAATTTGGCAGAAAAAGGAATCTATAATTTTAAGAATTTGTTTCTTCCCCGCTGGTTTCCTGAAATTCAATTCTTCGTTAAATTAATTGCAATGACAAGCCCACTCCCTGTCAAGATCTATACAGGTTACTACTACAAGGTTATTATTTTCTGGGGCTACAACTAATCTTATATGCTGTCCTTCATTACTATAACCTTCTAATGCAATAGTATGGTTCCCTCGTTGGCTTTTGGAGTAATTTTCCTTACCTATTTTGATAATTTCTTTAATTTCTTCAAGGGTTATGTGGCGGCATTCCATCCGGCATTTTGCATGTTTTGTCAAGATCAACTCATTATAATTTTGTAGTTGGTTTCCTTCAGTTCTGCCTGCATTCTTATACCAAAATAAAAATACGCACAGCACAATAATTAATATTATAGCAACGAGGTTAAAATTTCCTTTGTTTTTAGATGAACTGTTCATTTACCAGTGTGTATTTGAGAATGTAAAAGAAGCCAATATTTTCAATAAATATCATCTTTGTCTGAGGCGCCATAATTTGTGTCTCAACAAATCACATGGTGGCAATAGAATAGGTAAATTTTAAATAAGTAATCGTATCACTTCAAATTTTTTTATTTTTGCCACCCATGTCACTAAATAAAACAGTAGCGCTTCACACTTTAGGATGTAAATTAAATTACTCTGAAACTTCAGCAATGGAGCGCATGCTGGAAAACGATGGTTTTGCAAAAAAGAATTTTGATGAAGTCGCAGATGTTTATGTGATCAATACCTGTTCTGTTACTGATAATGCGGATAAGGAGTGTCGGCAACTGGTGCGTAGGATACAAAGAAAATCACCGGAAGCAACGGTTGTGATTACAGGTTGCTATGCACAACTTAAACCCAAAGAGATTGCTGCAATACCAGGTGTGGACCTTGTATTGGGCGCTGCCGAAAAATTTAATATCGCTTATCACCTGAAGAATTTTACTGATGGAGATAGTAACAAAATATGCAGTTGTGATATTGAAGACGTAAATGATTTTCATTCCTCCTATTCGCTCAATGGACGTACCCGCACATTTTTGAAAGTGCAGGATGGCTGCGATTATAATTGTTCTTTTTGTACCATTCCGATGGCGAGGGGAAAAAGCCGTAGTAATACGATTGATAAAGTACTTCTTGAAATATCTCAAATAAAAAATGAGGGTGTAAAAGAAATTGTATTAACCGGGATCAACCTGG
>JBDTXP010000153.1:0-5709 GCA_040006135.1 Ginsengibacter sp.
GAAGCCGTTCGCATGGCTATGAAAAGAGTTGCCGGCGCTTATGTTATCCTGCTGTTAGATGTTGATCATCCTGATACGATTATTGCTGCACGCAAAGGAAGTCCTTTGGTAATTGGCATAGGAAAAGGTGAACATTTTTTAGGTTCAGATGCCACGCCCATGCTGGAATACACGAAAGAAGTGGTCTACGTGAACGATTATGAAGTAGCTATCATCAAAGCGGATGAGCTGGTGCTGAAAAACCTCGGCAATGAAAAACAAACTCCTTATATCACTAGTCTTGATATGGAGCTTGCGGCAATTGAAAAAGGTGGTTATGATCATTTTATGCTCAAGGAAATCAACGAGCAGCCAAGCACCATTTATGATTGTCTTCGCGGAAGGCTTGATGCCAAAGCAGGAACTATTACCATGAAAGGTGTAGAAGATCATATCGAAGCACTCGTTTCTGCAAAACGAATCATCATCATAGCATGTGGCACCAGCTGGCATGCAGGACTGGAAGCTGAATATATCATCGAAGAGCTTTGTCGTATTCCTGTAGAGGTAGAATATGCTTCTGAATTCAGGTACCGCAATCCTGTGATAAATAAAGATGATGTGATCATCGCAATATCGCAAAGTGGAGAAACTGCCGATACAATTGTAGCGATTGAAAAAGCTAAAGAACACGGTGCATTTATTTTTGGAATTGTAAATGTTGTAGGCTCATCTATATCTAGAATTTCCAATGCCGGTGCATATACACATGCAGGTCCGGAGATTGGTGTGGCTTCTACAAAGGCTTTTACTGCTCAGCTAGCGGTATTGATGATGATCGCATTAAAAATTGGCAAAGAAAAAGGTACGCTGGAATTAAGCAGGTATATGGATCTTTTAGCAGAGTTGGAAAATATACCTGAAAAAGTACAGGTAATTTTACGCAATGCGGATTCATTAAAATCCATTGCTGCCAAATACAAAAATGCAACGAATGCCTTATTCCTCGGCCGCGGATATAATTTCCCCATCGCACTGGAAGGAGCATTAAAGCTGAAAGAAATTTCATACATACACGCTGAAGGTTATCCTGCTGCGGAAATGAAACACGGCCCTATAGCGTTGGTTGATAAAGATCTCCCGGTAGTCTTCGTGGCAACACATGATGATTACCATGCAAAAATTGTGAGTAATATCCAGGAAATAAAAGCGCGGAAAGGGAAAGTTATTGCCATCATCACTGAAGGGGACGAAACAATCCCTACAATGGCGGACGATGTATTTTTTGTACCCCCGGCTAATGAATTGGTAGCACCATTACTGAGTGTTATTCCTTTACAATTACTCTCTTATTACATCGGTGTAGATAAAGGATGTGATGTAGATAAACCACGTAACCTGGCTAAATCGGTAACAGTAGAATAAAGTTCAGATTCTTTTCTGCACAATACCTTAATTTGCCTTTTAAAAAAATGAAGCTAGCCTTTCTAATTATCAGCATAGCATTGTGCACAGTTTCCTTCTCACAGGTGGATACGGCATTTCTTTTTAAAATCAAATCGCTTGATACTATAAACAGCCTGCGATTAGATACTACAGCTGTTCCGAATGATCAACTTACTAAAAAGATAAAAGAGTTACGAAAGGAGAAAACTGGAATAGACCTGGAAACAATGATTTATATAAAACTTGCGGAGCAACAGCAAAAAGATACTATACATAGTGCTGATTATTACCAAAAACTTACCAAAGAGGTAACGAATGGCGGTACTGGCAAATTGATTGAAAATTGTGTGATCAATTTATATAGAAATACATTTTCTCTTTCAGAAATAAATGACTTGATAGCTTTTTATAAAACTTCTGCGGGAAAAAAAATGAATAAAGAATTTATACTATTGTTATTGCGGTCAGCTAAAGATGCAGAATTACTCTTGCAACAGGCCGTGAAAAATAAAACGTTTTAAAAAACATATTGTAAAAAAGAAAAGAGGATAAATGAATATTATCACCAGGCATCCATTAAAAAATTTAGGCTATAATTTTATTGAGAAGGAATATATTCCAAAAAATAAGAATGAATATTTTTTAAGGAATCTTCAGAATAAAAGAAAAGATTATCGCGCACTCACGCAGGATGAAATAAAACGGCTTAAAGAAAATCTAAATAATTGTGATGACTGGAAAATGATCAGAGTCGTTTCACCTTTTAATCCCGAGTTGGTAAAAAATAATAATTTTTACGGCCTTGTAAGAATTGGAAGATTGGAAGATCTGTATTTGGAGTTTCATAATCTGCGCATGCCGGTTGGTATTTATCACAGCACTGTTATAAGCTGCGATCTCGGAGACAATGTATGCATTGACCACGCTAATTATCTGAGTCATTACATTTTGGGCAATGAAGTAATGATCACTAATGTAAATGAAATGGCCACCACAGGGATTGCCAAATTTGGAAATGGCATTTTAAGAAAAAATGAGAGTGAGGATGTACGTGTATGGATGGAGGTCAGGAATGAAAATGGTGGCAGGCGAATATTGCCTTTTAATAATATGCTTGCAGGGGATGCATGGTTATGGAGTACTTTTCGTGCTGATGACGTGCTCATGAGAAGATGTAAAGAATTTACAGAGAAAGAGTCAGATGATCTTCGTGGCTATTATGGAACTGTTGGCGACCGCTGTGTTATCAAAGACTGCAGCATCATTAAAGATGTTATTTTAGGAACTGATGCCTATCTGAAAGGAGCCAATAAATTAAAAAATCTTACGATCAATAGCGATGAGGACCGAACTTCCCAAATCGGCGAAGGTTGTGAATTGGTAAATGGAATTATTGGGTATGGATGTAGAATTTTCTACGGTGTAAAAGCAGTAAGATTTGTTATGGCTGCTCATTCCCAATTAAAATATGGCGCCCGCCTAATCAATTCTTATCTGGGAAATAATTCTACAATATCTTGTTGCGAAGTATTAAACTCTCTCATTTTCCCAGGGCATGAACAGCACCATAATAATTCCTTTCTCTGTGCATCTATGACGATGGGACAAAGTAATATTGCAGCGGGGGCAACTATCGGAAGCAACCACAACAGCAGAGCTGCTGATGGCGAAATGGTTGCCGGACGTGGCTTTTGGCCAGGTCTGTGTGTAAGCTTAAAACATAATTCACTGTTTGCGTCATTCACAATTTTATCAAAAAGCGATTTTCCTTCTGAATTAAATATCCCTATTCCTTTTTCACTCGTAAGCAATGATGTAACACATGACCGGCTTGTAGTAATGCCCGGCTATTGGTTTTTCTACAACATGTATGCGCTTGAACGTAATTCATGGAAATTTGAGGACAGAGATAAGCGGACTCTTAAAATACAACATCTCGAATATAATTACCTGGCCCCGGATACCGTGAATGAAATGTTTGCAGCATTGAGTATTTTATCAAAAATAAAGTGCGATGAAGATGGAAATGGCCTGGCGAAAGGAATGGAGAACAGTAAGCGCCCTGTACTTATTTTAAAAGTAAAAAAGTCAATAGCGCTATTTCGCGAGCTGATTAATTTGTATGCTGCAGAATGTTTGATCGAACATTTTATCAAAAACAAATTTGAGAATTTTGACCAATTTAAAAAATCATTAACCTCTAGTGTAAGCAGGAGCGAATGGTACAATGCAGGCGGACAGCTCATTGAGAAGGAAAAAATAAATACACTTATAAGCCGCATCAAAAAAAATGATGTTCAATCATGGAAAGATGTACACCGGTTTTATGAAGCAGAAGGAAAAAAATATAATGAATCAAAACTTCTTCACGCGTATGCATGTGTGCTGGAGTTTTATCAAATAACCGGAAAGCAATTCACTAAAGAATTATTTCTGAAAATACTTTCTGATAGCGTAGTTACAAAAACATGGATGAGCAATGGCATCTATCAATCGAGAGAAAAAGATTACACCAATCCATTCCGAAAAATGCTTTTTGAAAATAGAAAGGAAATGGATAAAATAATGGGAAAGATCGAGGACAATCAATTTATCCAGGATCAACTGGCAGCATTGGAAATTTATAAAAAAAACGTAAAAAAACTTTCGACCAGGTTGAATAAAATTTCGGCATTTTAAATCAGGAAAGATTCCACGGCCAGTTCGTAACCCCGTAATCCAAAGCCAAAAATTGTTCCCGCACACTTTGCAGAAATGTGAGAAATTTTTCTAAAATCTTCCCGTGCTTCAATATTAGAAATATGCACCTCTACCACAGGCACTTTAATAGCTGCAATAGCATCCCCTAAGGCCACGGAAGTATGAGTATAGCCGCCTGCATTAAGGATAATACCATCCATTTTGCGCGACGAATTTTGTAATTCATTTATCAATTCACCTTCCACATTACTTTGGTAATAATCAAAATCAATTTTTTCATATTTCTTCCGCAACTTGGCAAAAAAATGCTCAAATGACTCACCGCCATACACATCAGTCTCCCTGGTTCCTATGAGGTTCAGATTGGGTCCGTTGATAATTGCTATTTTCATATTTACTTTTTTAAGATAATTCTGTTACTAATAAGTGCCATCACAAAATTACGAAAACAAAAAAAAGGAATTTTGTAAACAAAAATTAAAAAAGTAAGAATAATTTAAAAAGCATTTAATTATTAGCGCATCATTGCAAAAAAGTCATCAAATAAATAACGGCTATCATGTGGGCCGGGTGTGCTTTCCGGATGGTATTGAACAGAAAATGCCGGGCGATCTTTAAGTCTTAGGCCTTCTATTGATTCATCATTAAGGTTTACATGTGTTATTTCAATATTTGTATGATTACGCAATGCATCCGGGTTTACGCCAAAACCGTGGTTTTGTGTAGTTATCTCACATTTCCCTGTTATAATATTTTTTACGGGGTGGTTCAATCCGCGGTGGCCATGATGCATTTTGAAAGTAGGTACGCCTACTGCCATTGCCAGCAATTGCTGTCCGAGGCAAATACCAAAAAATGGTTTTCTCTCTGCTAATATTTCTTTGATAGTTTCTACCGCATACTGCATTGGTTCAGGATCACCGGGGCCGTTACTGATAAAATAGCCATTCGGATTAAACTTCTCCATTTCAGAATAAGAAGTACGCGCATTAAAAACTTTTACAAATGCACCTCTCTCAACAAGGCAGTTCAAAATATTTTTCTTAATCCCATAATCCAAAACTGCAACACGCAATCGTGACTTTTCATCACCCAACGTATAAGTTGTGGAAGTAGAAACGGAAGATGCCAGCTCCAGTCCATCCATTGACGGAACATCTTTCAGCATTTTTTGCAACTGATTCAAATCGTCAATCTCAGAAGATATTATACAGTTCATCGCCCCGGCTTCGCGAATATGAATAACAAGAGCCCTGCTATCAATCCCATCAATGGCAACTATGTTCTGTTTTTCAAAGTAGTCCTGCAAAGAATTATCAGCAGCAAACCTGCTATATTGCTCTTCCAAATTACGGCCGATAATTCCTTTTACTTTCACCGAATCGCTCTCTACATCGTGAGCGTTAATACCATAATTGCCAATGTGTACATTATTCATAATTACTACCTGGCCATAATAACTGGGATCAGTAAAGACCTCCTGGTAACCCGTCATGCCTGTATTAAAACAAATTTCACCTGTGGTAGTTCCTCGTTTTCCAAAAGCCTTTCCATGAAAAACGGTTCCATCCTGAAGAATTAAAA
>JBDTXP010000154.1:0-5683 GCA_040006135.1 Ginsengibacter sp.
TATTAGTTCTATTAATACCGGAAATGAAGGATTATTTTGGCTTAAAAAAATAAAAAATTCCAGCTCAGAAGCTTTGGTTATCATGATAACGGCTTATGGAGATATAGACCTGGCTGTACGTTCAGTAAAAGAAGGAGCTTCTGACTTTATTGTAAAACCATGGCACAATGAACAGTTGGTAAACACAATAAAAAATTTATTAAAAGAAAAAGACAAAGTAAAGGGAAGCAACGACATACAGAAGGAAGCCAATCTATCAGACGGGATCACCGGCGAGTCGGAAGTGATGAATGATATTTTTTATAAAGTTGAAAAAATTGCTCCGACAGATGCAAACATTTTAGTGCTGGGCGAAAACGGCACAGGCAAAGATCTCATTGCCAGGTCAATTCATAAAAAATCTCACAGAGCGAGTAAACCCTTTATAAAAGTTGATGTTGGTTCACTTACAGAATCACTTTTTGAGAGTGAACTCTTTGGTCATAAAAAGGGAGCATACACAGGTGCAGTAGAAGATAGGCAAGGAAGATTTGAAGCTGCAAATAGAGGTACTTTATTTCTAGATGAGATAGGAAATATAACCTTGCAGCAACAAGTGAAATTATTAAGCGTTTTACAAAACCGTCAAATCATACGCCTCGGCACCAATGAACCAATCAATATCGACATAAGGCTAATTTGTGCGACCAATCTATCTATCCAAGAATTGGCAAATGAAACCAGGTTTAGAAAAGATCTTCTTTACAGAATTAATACAGTTGAAATAACGATGCCTCCTTTGCGAAAAAGAGACCTTGATATCATTTTACTGGCTAATCATTTTTTAAAAATTTATTCAACAAAGTATTTAAAAACCCAGCGGGTTTTAAGTGCCAAATCAATTGAAAAACTAAACCATTATAATTTCCCGGGAAACGTTCGTGAGCTCCAATACATCATGGAAAGAGCGGTAATAATGTCTGAGGAAAAAGATCTTTCTCCGGACGACATTATTTTTTCGCCAATGGAAAAACCAATTGAAACCGATTTAGAAACTGAAAGCGAACCGCTTCATTTAGGTACGATGGAAAAGAACACGATTTTAAAAGTGATCGATAAGCACAATGGTAATATAAGCAAGGCAGCAAAGGAATTGGGTTTGACGCGAACAGCGCTTTACCGCAGATTGAATAAGTATGAAATTTAAAAAAGTATTAGTAAATAGTTTCCCGGAAATTAAACAAAGTACAATATTTATTTTATGGTGAAGCGTATTGAATTTAAAACCATGGTGAAGATATTCTTGTTGTTTATAACACTCACCCTAACATCATTTTTAATAGTGAAAGGGATAATCAGTTACCTCTTTATTTCAGCGCCGGTTGTTTTGTTTCAATTGTATAACATTTATCATTCACAACGCAAAGCTTTTGTTGAATTAAACAATTTTATCGAATCTGTTAAGTACAAAGATTTTTCACGACACTTCAATGTATCACAGGCCCCCGTTGAGCTGCAAGGATTAAGAAGAGGATTCAACCAGATCAATGATGCGTTTAAAGTAATGAGCAATGAAAAGGAATTACAGTACCAATACTTGCAGAAAATTTTGGAGCTCGTAAATACAGGAATCCTTTCTTATAACGCCGAAACCGGTGTTGTGCTCTGGATTAATGAATCGTTGAAGCAAATGCTTCAACTCCCCTATCTAAAAACAATTCATTCCTTAGAAAAAAGAGATACTAATCTCTATAATGAAATTATTCAATTGAAACCCGGAGATGGAAAAATAACAGATGCGCATCCTGAGAAAGGAAGTTTTAAAGTGTTGCTATCTGCAACAGCATTTCAAACGGAAGGGCAAAAATTTATGCTGATCGCATTTCAAAATATCAATGAAGCAGTTGATGAAACTGAAGCTAAGGCCTGGCAAAAATTATTGAGTGTGATGACACATGAGATCATGAATTCCGTGGCACCCATCTCTTCACTGGCCGATACTTTAAAAAACCGATTGGAAAAATCTATTCCTCACATCGACAATAAAAATGGGGCAGTGCTTGATCTTGAAATAGGAATTGATACAATAAAACGACGCAGCGAAAGCTTATTAAAATTCGCAGAAACCTATCGAAATCTTAATAAAATTGCCAATCCTAATTTAAAGAAAATCCTGTTAAGAGATTTGTTTGAAAACCTTTACCAATTAATGCAGCCTACTCTTGATCAGAAGAATATTGAGATGGATATTGTATTAAAAGATAGGGGGCTGGAAATAGAAGTAGATATAAGTTTAATAGAACAAGTAGTGATTAACCTGCTCGTAAATGCAATAGATGCAGTTAAAGACAGAGCTAATGCAAGGATCATATTATCAGCATCTGTATCAGATAACCAAAAGATTTTATTGAAGGTTTCTGACAATGGACCAGGTATTCCTGAAGGTATTATGGAAAATATTTTTATTCCATTTTTCAGCACAAAAAAAAACGGCAGTGGAATAGGATTAAGCTTATGCAAGCAAATTATGATGCTTCATAAAGGAAATATACAGGTACATTCAATTATAGACAAAGGAACTGTATTTACACTGCAATTTTAAATATGGCGATTAAATTTCTAAGAAACATTTTGGTGAAGAAATAGAGACAATCGTTACTTGTGATACATAAATAATTATAATTTTTACTTTAATGGATTAAAAATACTTTCAAGTAAGGTTCAGTTTAGCAGCATCAAAAGGACTTGAAGTACTTTGGAAAAGAATTGTTTTCAGTATCAGTGTTGAAAATCCTGATGATCTATTAAATAATCAAGGGTTACTTTTAACAGATAATGGATGGTTACTGCCACCCGCTTATGATATCAATCCAAATGGATATGGAAAAGGGCTAAGTCTGAATATATCTTACACAGATAATTCACTTAGTTTGGATCTGGGTTTAGATGTGAGAGAATCCTTTCGCTTCAATAAAGAAAAAGCAATCCAAATAATTACAGCAATGAAAAAGTTAACAACTGCCTTGAAGCAGCTGGCAATAAAATATAAAATACCAAAAATAAACAGGAAGAATGGCTACTGCTTTCAATTGGAATAATGAATTTTCATTTTCTATTTCAAAGAATCAAGTTTACATTATGGACAATCGATTTACCGTAAAATTTAACTTAAATAGCTATTCGCATCTTCAGAACTTCAAAGTTTCTCAATGCTTCAAGGATTCACTCTTTTTCGGTTTAATTATGGCGACTTAAGAAGTGCTGGAAAAACAACTGCCCAAATTTTAGTTTATTGCAAAATGTCTAAACTGGATAAGAAAGGGTTTATTTTTTGTTGAAAATTTTATAAATAAGATGCGAACATCTTCAAAAGATAACAAGAAGAGAGTAAGTTTGTGTTGCATGAAAACAGACCCAATTATTAAAAATATTTCCAAACACATTACCCTTGATAAAAAAGAGGAGGAGTATTTTATTTCTATTCTTCGACTTAAAAAATTAAAGCGCAAAGAATTTTTAATTTCAGAAGGCGAAATTGCCACAAACACTAATTATATTCTGAAGGGGAGTTTTCGTAATTACCGGATAGATGTAAACGGAGTTGAACACATCGCCTATTTTGCCATTGAGGATTGGTGGATTTCAGACATACATAGTTTTTTGACAGCATCCCCTTCACGCAATTTTGTTGAAGCAGTTGAAGATTCCGAAGTACTCGAGCTTACTAAAATAAACCTTGAAAAACTTTATCTCTCGGTACCAAAGTTCGAAAGATTTTTTCGCATCCTTCGTGAAAATGCTTTTATTGGGCAGTACGAACGCATCATTCAAAATATTTCCCTGACTGCTGAGGAGCGCTATATAAATTTCCGCACAAAATACCCGCAGTTTGAGCAACGCTTTTCGCAAAAGCAGATTGCCTCTTATTTGGGATTAACTCCAGAGTTTTTAAGTGTAATGCGAAGTAGGTTGGCGAAGTCCTGAGATTCATTTCTTAATCTACATTATTTTTTACCACAACACTTTGAGGCATTTTTGCATTATCAAAATTTGCAGAAATGAAAAATCTTATTTTAAAAACAAACAACGACTGGACTGGTTTAATAACTCGCCTTACAATTGGACTAATCATATTTCCTCACGGTGCCCAAAAAATGTTGGGCTGGTTTGGTGGCTATGGCTTTAAGGGAACGATGGCCTATTTCACAACTGCGACAGGGCATAATTTTTCCTGGTTGATAGCCTTCTTAATTATTATCATTGAATTTTTTGGAACCATATCCTTGGTGGCAGGACTTGCATCAAGGATATGGTCAATAGCAATTATTGTAATTTTTGTTGGAATGATTTTGACCACTCACTTTAACAACGGTTTTTTCATGAATTGGTTAGGCAATCAAAAAGGCGAAGGCTTTGAATATCATTTATTGGTAATCGGTTTATCAATAGCAACACTTATCAATGGAAGTGGTAAATATTCACTTGACAAACTATTAACAAATGAAAATCCGATACAAAAATAATTAATAAAATGAAAAAAATACTTGCCTTTGCAGGCAGCAACAGTCCTAGGTCTATAAATCATCAATTGGTGAGCTATGCCAGCAGCTTACTGAAAGAAAATCCTACCACTATCATAAGTTTAAGAGATTTTGAAATGCCTGTATTTGGGATAGAGATTTTAGAAAATGAAGGCGCTCACGAATTTGCATTTTCCCTACGTAAATTAATTGCCGCGCATGATGCATTTATTATTTCCGTTAACGAGCACAACCAATCTGTTTCTGCTGTATTTAAGAACACGTTAGACTGGATTTCAAAAGCAGGAAATGATTATAATGTTTTTAATGGCAAAGCGGTTTTACTGCTTGGTGCAGCGCCTGGTATGGGAGGTGCAAAAAGAGCTATTGCACACGCCGAAGCAATCATTGATGAACTGAAAGGTAAAGTAGTAGGCAAATTTTCTCTACCTCAATTTCATAAAAATGTTCAAATGAATGAAGAAGGTTTTCAAATCAAAGATGAGAGCATCAACCTTTTGCTTCATCAGCTTATTCGCAATTTTGAGAAACAGTTGCAGGAAGATTTAATCAAAACAGCTTTAAAAAATTAACAAAATAGTCATTTCAAAAATTATGGAATTCAAAATCTGGCTAACATATTTATTGACTGAAATTGTAATAATAATTACACCCGGCCCAAATGTTTTTCTTGTATCAACACAAGGAATGAAATATGGAGTTAAGTCCGGGGGCTTTGGTTCATTAGGTGTGGCAACCGGAAGTTTGATTTATTTTATCTTCGCAGTTCTTGGACTCAATGCATTCATCCTGGCGGCAGGAAATTTATTTGAGTATATTAAAATAGCAGGAGCGGCTTACCTGTCGGTGACAGGGATTATTATGATATATAAATCATACAAAATCACAAGTCAAACAAAGGTTTCCCAAATTTCAAATCAGAAAAATTTGAAATCTTTTTTTCAGGGTTTTATTATGCAAACTGCTAATCCCAAAACAATTATTTTTTTCGCAGCTTTGCTTCCGCAATTTATTGATTCCACAAAAAACATGGGACTACAATTTATAATTTTTGGAATAACCACGATAATTCTGGAGGCCTTTATATTGATAGGATACTCGTGGCTTGGAGCAAAAGGAAAATATTTAGCAGCACAAAATAAAACATTCATTAAATGGCAAGA
>JBDTXP010000155.1:0-5577 GCA_040006135.1 Ginsengibacter sp.
GTATCAATGGAGAAAACTGAGAAGGCAAACAAAGCTTTGTATTCATTATTGATCATGACCGGATTGCTAATTATAATGTTTGTGCCTGTGTTTAGTAGCTACAAGACCGATCTTACAAATGCTACAAGTGCAGAAAGAATTTCCATGGAAACTTATCGTGTGAAATGGCTGTTTGGTGCACTTGCGGTTGTCATATTATCATTGCTTATTTCCAATATGCAGGCAAAGAAAAACCCTGTTGGTTGGGGCGCCATGAAATATCCACAACTTGTTTTGGGTATGCTTGCATTATTTATGTATGTGGGTACAGAAGTGACGATTGTGAGTAACCTTAGTGACCTGTTAAGTAAGCCTGAGTTTGGAAGCATCCCTTCATCACAGGCAGCTCTTTATATTTCCATGTATTGGGGAAGCTTAATGATCGGTCGGTGGGTAGCATCTATTTCTGTATTTAATTTTAAACCTTCTACAAAAAGTCTGCTCACATTTATTGTTCCACTGATTGCTTTCGCAATTGTACTTGCGGTTAATGCGTTGTCTAATTACGATGTTCGTGTACTTTATTATTACATTATTTGTGTGCTAATTCAAATAGGCGCTTTTTATGTGAGTAAAGATAAACCTGCCCGCATGCTATTAATTTTTGGATTACTTGGAGTTGCTGCAATGGCCATTGGTCTTGCTTCTACGGGTAAAATAGCAGTATATGCATTTATAAGTGGCGGCTTATTTTGTTCTATTATGTGGCCTGCTATTTTCACGTTATCAATAGCAGGGTTAGGAAAATATACCACCCAGGGTTCTGCATTTTTGATCATGATGATTTTAGGCGGAGGAGTAATACCACCGATTCAGGGAAAGTTGGCAGACTTCCTGGAATCGCGTAGCAGCGTGCCTGGTAGTGGCATTCATGAATCTTACTGGATTCCACTTATTTGTTATAGCTATATTGTCCTGTTTGCTTTTCTTGTAAAAGGAATTCTTAAGAGACAAGGCATCGATTATGAAGCGGTAATGGAGGATGATACCGCCGGACTTTCACCTGAGGGTGCATTGACTGATCTTGTTGATTAATATTTCAATTCTTGCAAGTTTTAGAAACCCGTAAGGTCCATATACTTTGTGGTTAATAATTTTTTTATAAAAAATACCTCATGAAAATAAATGAACATGATGCTTCCAGCGAATTAGCGATTGGTATAGACATAGGTGGCACCACGACTAAGTTTGGCATCGTAAACCATCGTGGAGAAATAAGTAGCCCCGGAAGTATTGTTACAGATAGATTTGAAAAGATTGAAGAGTTTGTGGATGAGCTTTATAAGGACCTCATTCCGGCGATCGATAGTAACGGAGGCATTGATCTTGTTAAGGGTATAGGTGTGGGTGCGCCGAACGGAAATTATTATACCGGAACTATCGAATACGCTCCCAATTTATTATGGAAAGGTGTTGTACCTATTGCCAAATTATTTACAGAAAAATTCAAAAAGCCATGCACTCTTACAAACGATGCGAATGCTGCTGCATTAGGTGAAATGATGTATGGTGCCGGGCGTGGTATGCGCGATTTCATCATGATCACTTTAGGCACAGGTGTAGGAAGCGGCATCATTGCAAATGGTCAATTAATTTATGGACATGATGGTTTTGCAGGTGAGCTCGGCCATACGATCATTAGACCAAATGGCCGCCTGCACTGGGGTACAGGTATGAAAGGTTCTTTAGAAACTTATGCATCTGCTACTGGTATTGCTATTACTGCTAAAGAATTACTGGATGAAAGAATCAATGAACCAAGTTTGTTGAGAAAATTAAAACACGAAGAGATCACCTCTAAGAGAGTTTACGAAGCAGCAGTTGAGGGCGATAAAATTTCTCATGAAGTTTTTGATTTTACAGGAAATATCCTGGGAGAAGCGCTAGCCAACTTTGTAATGTTTTCTTCTCCGGAAGCGATTATACTTTTTGGTGGAGTTATAAAGGCCGGTAAATTATTAATGGACCCTGTTAAGGAAAGTATGGAGAAAAACCTGTTACCTATTTTCCGAAATAAAGTAAAATTGATTTTTAGTGAATTAAAAGAAAGTGATGCAGCAATACTTGGGGCAAGCGCACTTGTATGGGAGCAGAAGGGAAGTGGAGAAAATAAGTAATGCTTCGACAAGCTCAGGATTACAGTACTCAGGATGCGCAAAAAAAAATAGAATGTTTTTAAAATATTTTAAACATTCCATTGCGAAATATCTTTAGGTTTCTTTATTGCAACCGAAGAAAAATCATTTAGAATACAAATTATTTTTCAACGGAGCTATCTTAATTCACAGCATTACATTTTGCTACATGGTTGCAAAGATTTTTTAGGGTTTGCCAGATTTTCAACTTCATTTCAATTGGTAATTTTCAAATGGATTGTTTTTTAATTATTGTTTTTTAATTATTAGCTAATTTCGCCTCGTGAAAAAAGTGGCTGCTTTATTTTTTTTCTTTATAATCTTACTATGCAGTAGCGGATTTTATCTTGCTTTTTACATCAGCTTACATCAAATAAAGCAATCGCAAAGAAAGGTCATTGCCAATGGCAATATTCATAATGATCATATTTTCGTCTTCAACTTTTCTATAAAAGAACTTAAAAATAATAAGGCCATTATTTTGGAAGAATCTGAATTAAATTACCAGGGTAAAATGTACGACATCATTTCCAGGGAAGACAAAAATGAAATGGTCAGCATTTCCTGCATCGCCGATGGCAGCGAGGATTATCTTTTAAGTCTTATGGGAAATTCTTATTTAAAAATACAAAAAGAGAAAAATAATGATCACCTCTTTCAAATAAAGTTTCAGATTGATAATTATACTTTTAATGTTCCACATATTTTTAATGTGCATGCTAATAGCGCTGTCAATTATGGCCCACAAGTGTGCATTGATTTAATATCATCAGATCATAAAAATGTGCCCGCTCCCCCACCCTGGCAGATGTTTGCATAATTAAACATTTGTATATCTCACGGGTATTTCTCAAATATTGTTGATACTCCTGGTGTTTATGCTATCCTTTCTATTACTATTTTTTTTAAAATAATTATAATGAAACATTTATTCTTAATCGCTGCTATCCTATGCGGTATACAGTTATCTGCACAAATGAAAAAGATCCGGGTCACGGATGTACAATCATCAAATCCCATCGAAAATGCTACGGTAAAATTTACCGGCAAAGGTGGTACTACCACCGATAATGATGGTTATTTTATAATTGATTGTAGCAAAGTGAATGAGATAACGATTTCCCATATTGGTTATCAAAGTAAACATGTGAATGTCACCTGCGATGGAGCTACTGAAGTAACATTGCAGCCATTGGAGAGTTTGCTTAACAATGTAGAAATTACAGCAACATCTAATGAAAACAAATCTTTACTTTATCAACCAACTTCTATTACCAAACTTTCGCTGGTAGAATTGAAAAGAGGCACAGGACTATTTCTTGAGGATGCCATTAATGGAAATGTACCAGGTGTAACTATGAACAGGCGCGCAGTTTCTTCAGGGCAGCAATTTAATATTCGTGGATATGGAAATGGCTCACGCGGCACAAGAGGTATTAGCAGCAATTTCGACGGACAAGGATATAAAGTTTATTTGAATGGTATTCCAATCACTGATGCGGAAGGGATTACTACTTTGGATGATATAGATTTTGGCTCGGTTGGAAATGTGGAAGTCGTGAAAGGTCCCTCAGGCACTCTTTACGGACTCGCTATCGCAGGTGTTGTCAATTTAAAAACAACAACTCCTGAAAAAGGAAAAACTTCAATCGGCCAGGATGTTCTAATTGGAAGCTATGGCTTGCAACGTTACACTACCCGATTCAGTATGGGTGGCGAGCGCTCTTCATTACTAGTGAATTATGGCCATCAAAAGACTGATGGTTATAGCAACCACAATGCTTCCACAAAAGATTTTGTAAATGTGATGGGGGAATTTCAGCCTAATGCAAAGCAAAATATTTCAACCTACTTTGGTTACAGTAATAGCTATGATCAACGCTACGGCGAATTGACCATTGACCAATATAATAATAATGATTATTCAGGAAATCCCAATTATTTAAAAAATAATGCACATAGCAAATTGGTTAGTTTCCGCGCGGGCTTAAGTCATTCATACAAGTTTAGCGAGCATGTTTCCAATACGACCACTGTATTTGGAACAGGTGTTACAGGAGACAATTCATCTGCCGGAGGTTGGACCGACAGGAGTGCTGTAAATTATGGTTTGCGCTCAACTCTTGCAACACAGTTTTATCTTTCAAAAGAGGTAATTGTGAGTGGCATCACAGGTGTGGAAACGCAATATCAAAATGCACAAACCCTCGGATACAACACAAAGCAAAGCCCCTTTGATACACAAACTTCAGGAACTAATCCATGGCAGTTAGGCCGTCCTTATTTCGTTATTAATACTAACACTTCCAACAATGTAACCGGGACAGGAACTACCTCTCTTTTTACAGAATGGACTTTGAACTTGCCAAAAGATTTTTCTATAACTGCAGGTGTGGGCATGAGCAGTATGCTCATCAAACTCGATGATCGTTTTAATCCTACGACATTGGTTAGGCCAAGTCATTATGATACGTCCTACAAAAATTTAGTATCACCGCATATTGCAATCAATAAAGTTTTCAGTAAACAATTTTCACTTTATGCATCATATAGTAAAGGATATAAAGCACCGGTAAGCAGTTATTTTTATGTAGTAACTCCTTCAAATGTCCCTCCGGTAACCAGCAGGGTGAATGGCTCCTTACAACCTGAGATAGGTAATCAATATGAGATTGGAACAAAAGGCGCATTACTCAATGGAAAACTATTTTACCAGGTAGCTGCTTTTGATGCTGTTTTCTCGCATAAGTTCACAACAGTGGCTGTTCCCTATAATAGCACTACTACACTTTATACCTATATGGTAAATGGTGGAAAGCAGGATGACAAAGGCTTAGAGGCGCTATTAAAGTATACCGTTTACGAATCTGATAATGGATTTTTTAAATCTGTAAGCCCATTTGCTAATGTCACTTACTCCGATTTTAAATACAAAGATTTCCAATTTCACACTATTGTAGGCGGCATTACAGATTCCGTTATTGATTACAGTAACCAGGCAGTAGCTGGCGTAGCAAAAGTAGTTGCCAATGTAGGAGTTGATTTTACCACCCGCCCGGGTCTTTACGGAAATGTAAATTTATTTTACAAGGATAGGATGCCTATTACCTCAGATGGCCTATTGATCGCGGATGCATACAGTCTTCTAAATGCTAAGCTGGGCTTTCAACGCAGCCTCTCTTTACATTTTGACCTGGACATTTATGCCGGTATAAATAATATCACCAACACAAAATATCCAATCATGGTTTTTGTAAACCAGATCCCGGATGCTTACGTAGCAGGGCCAAAGTTTGCAAATTATTATGGCGGGGTAAATCTGAAATATAATTTTTAAATAAAAGGTTTTTTGAAAAAAGTTTAATCCATCAATAAGGTAATAAGGTGGGAATATTTAATTTAT
>JBDTXP010000156.1:0-5483 GCA_040006135.1 Ginsengibacter sp.
GCTTTTTTGAATTAAATATTCTACCTGGCTTTTATTATCTGTTACAGGATCTGTATCAGGCACCAGCATCACTGAAGTAAATCCCCCGGCTGCTGCTGCATTCAGACCATTAGCCATTGTTTCTCTTTGCTCACCACCGGGCTCGCCAAAATCAGCAAAGCAGTCCATCCAGCCGACGGAAACATGCAGATTTTTTGCTCCGATTACTTTATCCGCTGGCCCCTCGATGCTTTCAGCAATTTTAGCAATAATACCATCCTCAATAAATATGTCTGAATTTTTTCCGTGGGCAGGTGACCCGGGGGCAACAATTACGGCGTTTTTTATCAACACCCTCATATGTCTTATTAATAGTTGAGCGCGAAGATAAGGATATAAAGTTTTTGGAATGTGGTGTTTGTAATTTCGAGATATGATTGAAAAAATAATTTTTTGAGAATTGGCACAAAACGTTCCTACGGAACGAATTCCACGCTATAACTAATCTGCTACCCATAAAAATGCTCCTATGGAACAATAGAATTTTACGAAGTGAATCCAGAAAGATTTTGAATCTCTTTGTAGTAAGCTAAAACAAATTGTGAGTAATTTTAGAAGTAACGGATATTTGGAGTAATTTTAGACACAGTGCATAAAACATTCCTACGGAATGAATTCAATTTCATAACTAATATAATACCCATGAAAGGTTCCTATGGAACAATGGAACTTTACTTAATGAATCCAGAAAGATTCTGAATTTATTTGTGGTAAGCTAGAACAACTTGTGAGTAATTTTTTAGAGGTAGCGGATATTAACGGTAATTTTAAACACAGTGCATAAAACATTCCTACTGAATGAATTCAATTTCATGACTAATCTACTAACCATGAAATGTTCCTATGGAACAATGGAAATTTATGTATTGAATCCTGAAAAATTATGAATTTCTTCGTTTTACATAGCCGCTTAACATAGGTTAAAAAGTAATGTTTGGTTCTTAGCTTTATGCATACAGAAAGACTCTCAATTTCTTCTTGTTCCATAGGAACATCTCATAGGTAATAAAAAACACAATTTGCAGTTCGTTCCATAGGAACGTTTTGTGAAAATGAGCTATCCGAAATTTCAGATACGTATATGGTAAAAGCAAATTTTCATTTTAGATGCTGTATAAAATAAAACACGATTCCGCCATCAATCCTATGGTCAATTGTTTCAAATAGGTTCTTTGAAAATATATTGCTCATCATAATCAACCTCAAATAGTTGCAATATTCTTCTATACTCATCCAAAAATGTTTCTTTTCTGTGATGTATCTCCTGGTTTTGAATATATTGAATAACATTTGGGACATGACTTTTTGAATAGGAAAATGCACCAAAACCATCCTGCCAATTAAATGGGCTCTTGCAAAATTTTTGAGCCTTAATCCATTTGCTACTTTCTGTTTTCACATTTTGAACTATTGCTGAAATAGATTGGTGAGGACGCAAGCCAAAGAAAATATGAATATGATCAGGAACACTGTTTATCTGAAGCATTTTATGATCATTATGCTGTATAATACCTGTCATATATTTATGCAATTCATTCTTCCATTCTTTTTCAATTAATGCGGCGCGATATTTCACAGCAAAAACTAATTGAATATGCAGTTGGGTATAGGTGTTAGGCATATAAATAAATTTGAATTAATATTTCTTTTAAAGATAAATATTTTGCACAAAACGTTCCTACGGAACGAAATAAACTGTTGAATTGATTTGCTACTACCTATGAAATGTTCCTATGGAACAAAGAGCGTTAAAAGAATTTAGAAGGATTTCTATTTTTTTACTGTTGAAAGCATGTTCCTTAGGAACATCTTATAGGTAGTAGTAGATAGATAGAATAAGAATTAGAACACCGTTCCGTAGGAACGTTTTGTGCCAGGATGGTTTTAATTCTCACCGGGCAATCGTACTAAATAATCCTACCAATCCCATGAACTATCTCCATTCATGATTTTCATGATATAAAGATGTTTGTTTTCATAATAATCAATCTCGCTTCCACTGCTATTCATGACAGGCCTGAAATTAAACTCATGAAAACTGGCGAGTGAATCTTCATTCATATGGTTTAGAACATCCTTGTTGTAAGCAATTAAAATGTTTAAAAAATAGTACATCGTTTCAAAACCTTTTGCAGCCATATCATTAGGATTGGTCCTGTAAAGCTTAAAATAATTACTTGTCAAAAAATCAGAGAAGGCATTTTTCTTGGAATCCAGGTGAGGTGTTGTATAACGAATAGCAAAATCAGGGAAGGCACTTTTCTTAAAGAGACCTTTGAATGAATCCCAATTAGGCATGCCAATCAATGTAATTGAATTGGTTTTACTCAAGGGATAGCAGGCTTGTGCTAATTTTATTGAAAAGGTTTCATCGAGGCTGGCACCAATAATCACTACCGGTTTAAGGGTATCTACCAGGTTGCTGAGGCCGTATGAAGATATACTGCTGTCCAGCACTATAGTCTTAATTTTTAATAAAGGATTTTTACCTGATGCTGCGTTAATTTCCCGGAAATAATTATCAATGCGGTTATCATTTTTTTTCTTTACCAAATAAATATTATCAGTGCCATGCTTTTGCACGAGATAACTATAAATGCTTTCGCAATGGGCTTTGAGTGTAGAATTAATGATGAAGGTATAAGGATTGTCTTTTATGCCGCCATCATTTGGGAATATGGCAGATACAAAGGGAATTTTTTTCTGTTTTCCAAAATCTGCAAGCATGCTGTATTCAGGCTCTTTAACTGCGCCAATAATCAAATCCATACGTTGTAACTGACCATTTTTTATAAGGAATGAAAGCGGTTTGTCAAATGAACGAGAGTCAAAAAAATGAGCTTCCACTTTCTTTCCTTTTAAGTCAATTGTGTCTAATGCGATCTCGGCACCTTGCACGAAATCAAGATAAGGCATCGTCAATTTTGAAACTGAGCGCGAATTTTTTAACTGCCCCTTTGTAAATATAGAATCCAGGTAAAGTGGCGCTATCACAGCCACGCGAATAGTCTGGGATGAAATAGAATCAATAGGTTTTGATTGCCCGATTGCGGAGAAAAAAAACAAAATAAAAATAACCGGCAAATAAAATCTTTTCATAAGTCTCAGGAGGTTCAATTTACATACACATTATTCCCATTCTATTGTAGCGGGTGGCTTACTACTTATATCATAAACTACCCTGTTTATTCCTTTTACATTATTAATGATCTCGTTGCTCACGTCTGCAAGAAACTCGTAAGGTAAATGTGCCCAGTCGGCGGTCATACCATCTACAGAATTTACTGCCCTGAGCGCTACGGTGAATTCATATGTTCTTTCATCACCCATCACCCCCACACTTTTTACAGGCAGTAAGATAGTTCCCGATTGCCAAATCGTTGCATAAAGATTGGATTTCTTAAGAGCATCCGTAAAAATAGCATCGGCATTTTGCAATAGGTTAACCTTTTCTTCTGACACTTCACCCAGAATTCGTATTGCAAGTCCCGGTCCGGGGAAAGGATGACGGTTTAATAATTCTGCAGGAAGGCCCAACTCGGCCCCAACTCTTCTTACTTCATCTTTAAATAAGGCGCGTAATGGTTCCACCAATTGCAGGTTCATTTTATCTGGCAGGCCACCCACATTATGATGCGATTTGATAGTAACCGAAGGTCCGTGAACCGAGATAGATTCTATTACGTCAGGATAAATAGTACCTTGTCCAAGGAATTCAATTCCTGATATTTTTTTGGCTTCCTGTTCAAATATTTCAATAAATCCATTGCCAATTATTTTTCTTTTTTCTTCAGGATCAGATTTCCCCGCAAGTTTGGAGTAAAAGTATTCCCGGGCATCCACTCCTTTTATGTTTAAACCTACACTTTTGCAGGAAGCGATTACCTGCTCAAATTCATTTTTGCGCAGCACGCCATTGTCTACAAAAATGCCATAGAGATTGTCGCCGATAGCACGATGTATCAACGTGGCCGCAACTGTAGAATCTACGCCACCACTCAAAGCCATTATCACTTTTTTATCACCGATTTTTTCTTTTAATTGTGCAACTTCATCAGTAATATAATGTGCAGGAGTCCAGTCGCACCTGCAATTGCAAACGGATATAAAATTTTGCAAGATCCTTTTTCCTTCGGTGGAATGATAAACTTCCGGATGAAACTGCAATCCGAAAACGGGATGGCTGAAACCCTCGCCACCAAAGGCTGCTACTGGTATAGACGCAGTGGCACCGCCTAAATAAAATGATGCAGGTAACTTTGTAATCGTATCACTGTGACTCATCCATACATTAGATTGAGTAGCTACATCTTTAAATAATTGATCTTCTTTTAGTATCTCTAATCGCGCACGGCCATATTCTCTTTTTTCACTTTTTTCTACAATTCCACCAAAATGTTTTGCCAGGAGTTGGGCACCGTAGCAAATTCCAAGAACTGGTGCATGATCTATTAATTGCTCTACATCTACCAGGAGCGCATTTTTATCATTAACTGAAAATGGAGAACCGGAAAGAATAAAGCCTTTTATATTTTGGGTGAAGTTAATCTCCTGATTGAAGGGGATAATTTCACAATAAACTGCAGCCTCTCTTATGGCGCGACCGATTAGTTGGGTATATTGCGAACCAAAATCAAGAATTACTATTTTTTCCATCATGAGGGCACGAAGGTAAAAAGTTTAAGTAAGGTTTGTAAATTGCACATCATTTAAAAAATATTAATATGCAAATTTTTAAAATAATTCTGGGCACAGCCATAATTTTTGCTGGTTGCAATGTAGGCGGCAAATCTGTGGCAGGTAATGGTAATGTAAAAACGGAAACCAGGAATATCTCCGGCTTTACCGGAGTTAAGTCTAGTGGTTCAATAGATGTAGTTATAACACAGGGAACTAATTTTAGTGTATCTGTTGAAAATGATGAAAACCTTATTCCTTTGATTGTTACTGAGGTGCGCGATGGAATATTGGTTATAAATTATAAGGATGAATATAATATTAATGATGACCATTCTACGGTGACAGTAACAGCTCCGGAAATAAATAAAGTTGCGGTATCAGGTTCTGCGGATATTAAAACCACAGCTGCTTTGAAAAGTGATAAAGAAATTTCCTTTGCTATCAGCGGTTCAGGCAATATAACTGCTAATGTGAATGCTCCATCTGTGAAATTTTCAGGAAGTGGCTCCGGCGATATTAGCCTTGACGGGAACACTAAAGATTTTACATGTAAAATGAGTGGGAGCGGTGAAATAAAATGCGGTAATCTAAAGGCCGAAAATGTCGATCTTTCTATTAGCGGAAGCTCAGACGCCAAAGTATTTGCCAGCGTGAGTTTGAAGGCAAGGGTATCCGGTAGCGGAGATGTAATATATTATGGAAATCCGCAAAATCCTGAGATTCATGTAGCAGGAAGTGGTACGGTGACGGCAGGAAAATAATTT
>JBDTXP010000157.1:0-5468 GCA_040006135.1 Ginsengibacter sp.
ATGATCTTTGAAATTTTTGCAGAATCTTTAAGAAACGCCTGAGCTTTTTTTTGCTGGACATGAATATCTTTTTGGATTATATTTTTCACAGCCTCGGGACCCGAAACACTACTCCAGTAATTATTGATAATAAAAGAAAAAGTAAACAGCCATGCAGCTCCTACAAGGAGAATTCCTTTCCGTGTTATGAATGTTTGATTTTTAAAAAAATTCAACTTTGATTGTTTTTTACTTTTATTTCATTCCACCACTTGTCCATTTCATCAAGGCTCATATTTTTGAGATTACGATTTTCCAGGTGCGCTCTTTTCTCCATCTGGCTAAACCGCCTGATAAACTTTTTATTAGTGAGTTCGAGAGCATTTTCTGCATCAACATTCAAATACCTGACATAATTAATCACAGAGAAAAAAAGATCACCTGCTTCTGCTTCAATATCTTCAGTATTCCCGGAAGCTACGGCATCTAATAATTCAGCTTTTTCTTCCTCAATTTTTTCCCATACCTGTTCTTTTGTGCTCCATTCAAAACCAACCTGTTTCGCTTTATCTTGTATGCGCATGGCTTTCACCATCGCGGGTAAAGAAACGGGCACACCACTTAGTACTGATTCTTTTCCTTCATCCATTTTTATTTGCTCCCAATTTTTTTTTACGTCTTCGTCATTATCCACTTGCACATTGCCATAAATATGGGGGTGCCTTCTTATTAATTTCGAACATATATCATCAATCACTGCCTGGAACGTAAAATGGTTTTCCTCTTCCGCGATCTTCGCATAAAAAACAATGTGCAATAAAAGATCACCTAATTCTTCTTTAATTCCTTTCCAGTTTTTATCAGTAATTGCATCAGCCAGCTCATACGTTTCCTCAATCGTTTGTTGCCGCAATGTGTGGATGGTTTGCTTTTTATCCCAGGGACATTTTTCTCTAAGCTCTTTTAAAATATTTACGAGAGTAGTTATGTCTGCTGAACTATTCATTTTATAATTTTAAGACTGGAAAATAGAGAATATAAAAAAACCGGCCATCAACAAAATGATAATTATCAACGCCATAAATAGGAACAAAAAATACTTGGAAATAGTTTTCCACCGTGATTGGCCATAAAAATTTCTCATTGCTTTATACAAATACCACAACACTGCAAGGGATACACCAAGGTTTAAATACCCTAGCCAGCTCCAACCTAAGGTATCCTGCATTTCAGAAACACCTATGCCCGCCATCATTGCGATAAAAATGAAAACATAATAATGAATTATGAATATTGCATGACTCACATAAAAATATTCTTTATGGCGGATATATAACAGTTGAAGTAGCATTGTAACTAAGGGCAGCGATACAAAGAGCATTTGAGGAAAATGATGCATGAAAGAAGTAAAGACAGATCTGAGAATTTTGCCGGAATCATTTCCATATCTTTTATTCATGTCTAATCCCCTGTACACCAACTTCCTGTTAAGCCAATTATCTTTACGTGCACCTACTTTCAGCAAGCTGTCATACTCATGTTTACTCTTATATTTATGTTTTGTGAAATAAATTCCGCCATCCTGTTTTAAACTGTCCACTAATTTATAATACTGTGTTCTGGTCATAGGAATCCCCTTATTTATTTTACTGGTAAAGTTGGAGAACGTTACTACCGACATTGTATCAACTTGCGCCCGTGTTTTTCCAAAATAAGTAAAAGAAGATTCAAAGTTTTCACCAAATCGTACTACTGAGAAGAAAACAAGGAAAAAAATAAAAGATGTAAACAGGTACATTCTAATAGGATTAAGGTAGCTAACCCGCTTACCTTTCACATATTGCTTTGATAAGAATCCCGGCTTAAAAATTAAATCTTTTAAGGTTGTAAAAAACTTGCCATCAAAATGAGTGATATCATTTATAAAATGCGAAACAAAATGCCATACTGTTTCTTTTGGCTCTATATTTTCCTGACCGCAGGAATGGCAATACCTGCCTACGACTGTAGCGCCGCAATTGAGGCAGTTCTTTTCCTTTCTTTCAGGCAAATGGGCCATAGTAGCTTTCGTAATTTCTGGTTAAAAATAATAAACTAAATTGTCAATGTCTTTTATTGAATTATTTTACACAATCTACTTTTTAAAGACATTCTTTTTCTATAAATTTTACAATGAAAAAATTCTTTTTTTCGAAGTGTGCAATAATGTTCATACTTCTTTTCGTAGCACTTAACAGCTTTTCTCAATATTATTATAAAGATATTGTTAGTATAAACCAGGCTAATAAAGAATTCTCTTATCTGAAAAATAGTTCGATAAAACTTGTAAAGCTTAAAAGCTTTGAGGATAATGATGAACCAAGCGAAGGTTTTTTTTGTGAAAAGAAAATAAATAAAACCTTTATGCAATCTGAAATGATATCAAAGTCTTACATCACAGGCCAATCTTTATTGGTTACTGATTACAGCCCTGGTGGACAAATAACCAAAACAACAAATACAACACCTACAACAAGTAGTACAGCTTCCTATCGTTATAATGATAAAAATCAGGTAACAGAAATAATTACAGTTACTTCAGCAGATGGAGACAGTAGTTCGATTACAGAAAGGCATACTTATATGTACGACGAAAAGGGAGATATTGTAAAAATGGAGCGGAGTAAAAATAGCAGGGTGATAGGCGAAATATTATTTAAATACGATGCCAAAGGCAATATTATTGAAGAAGATCCTTCCGGCATTGCAAGAGATAAAAAATATTTTTATTATTATGATGACCACAACAGGCTTACAGATATTGTTCATTACAATGATATAGCTCATAGACTACTACCGGATTATATGTTTGAATACAATTCCAAAAACCTCGTCCGTCAGATGATCACAATTGATGAAAGCGGTAGAAATTATTTTATCTGGAAATATTCTTATACGGACACTAACCTGCCTGAAATTCAGAAATGTTTTTCTAAAGAAAAAAGACTCCTTGGCACCATAGAATTTGAATATAAATGATAATTATACCATCTGGTAGATATTAAATAGAATGATAAAGAGGTCGACAATTACAACCATCAACATCATTACTCTTATCCATAACAAATGTTTTTTAAAACTCCTGGCAGCAAGTGAAATGGACACTACACAACAGATAATAGAAAAAATTGCAACACCTGTAAACGTAGTCCAGGAGGGTAAATGAGCCATGAACCTATCTATTTTATCTTCTGCTGATATGTTAGTAGCACTAAGGCCAATAGTCGACCACATAATAAAAAGTACGAGAGAAGGCAACAAAAATAAAATAGCAAGACCGGCGGTGATACGCCTTGACATGTGAGAGGAAGTTGACATTGTTTTTCCTTAAAAATAAATAAAAAAAAATCAATATCAAATCATTTGATCAAGACAACTGGAGGTTTCGGGTGAAAAGACAGGTCAAATCCTATGAAAAATTAGTACACAATATTTTTTAACTAATTAAATTTATCTACTTGAAAATCAACGATAATTTTTATAAAATATGTTAAAGCATTTATTCAAAATTCACTTTAGAAAATACAATGGCACGATTTTCGGCTTATTGTGACTAATAAACAAAAAATTACGGCTTATAGATGCAACTTTCCTTTTAGAAAAAAGAAAAACAATCATTTAAAACCATCCAATTACATGAACACAGAAACACAGGTAGTTACTACCAACGAAAAAAGTCAAAACTTAAAAAATCTAATAATCGGTATTCTTGCTGCAGGCGTACTCATCCTGGCAGGTTTTCTGATTTTTAATTACAACAGCTCCAATAAAACGCTGCAGGCTGATCAGCAGGAAATTGCAAAAGTTACCACTGAAAAAAGTGATATCCAGGGCAGTTTCGATGCATCTCTTGCCAGGCTTGATTCTATGAGCAGTGTCAATACTGGTCTAAACACCCAATTGGCCGCCAAGGATGAGGAAATTTCAAAGATCAAAACAGAAATACGCAGTATTTTAAATAAGAAAAATGCTACTGCATCCGAGTTATCACGCGCTCGTACTTTAATTTCAAGACTTAATGGACAGATCACAGATTTGCAACAGCAGGTAGCACTTCTTACTACAGAGAATGATTCTTTAAAAGTAGAAAGAACAGCGTTAATTTACGACAAGCAAACACTTACCAGAAATCTTGATTCAACCAATGTAATCAAAACAAATCTTGAGAAAAAAGTGGATGTAGCATCTACGCTTAATGCTTCTAATATTACAATCACCCCTGTAAAAGTAAAAAGTAATGGAAGAGAAAAAGTGAAGACTTCTGCAAAAAGTGTAGACAAACTAATTGTAAGTTTTGATGTAAATAACCGCATTGTTGATCCTGGAACAAAAGATGTATATGTTGTAGTAATGGGACCTGATGGCCAACCTGTAATAAATACACAAAATGCAGGTACATTCACAACAAGGGAAGAAGGAAACAAATCTTTCACTGCCAAACTTCCTGTTGATCTGGAAACTTCTAAAACAAAAAAAGTAGAATTCTCTTTTGCACCGGGTACACATTTTCAACAAGGAAATTATACGATTAAGATTTATCAGAATGGATTTCTTATCGGCCAGGGCACCCGTGAATTAAGGAAGGGCGGCATATTTGGCTAGTATTCTTTTATTTATCTCCAATATCTTTTTTACAATCCGGTCCATAAGACCGGATTGTATTATTTAAGCCATTTCCATTTTTGATCAAAAGAAAAAGCTGATTATATTTATGCTCAAATAATTTACATGATAAAAATCCTATAACTTAATAAAATGAAAATAATATTTCTAATTTTTTCAGCATTCGTTTTTACCAATGGTTATGCACAAAAAACTGATCGTGTTTTGGAAAAAAAAGTAGCCTCTGTTATTAATGGCTTTCATGGTGAAGTGGGAGTTTATATTTATTCATTTAATAATAATAAACAAGTATCAATAAATGCAGATACCATTTTTCCGACTGCAAGCATGGTTAAAGTTCCTATTCTAATCGGTGTAATGCATAAGATAAGTAACGGCGAACTTGGCTATCATCAATCCATGACCTATACTGATTCTTTATATTATTCAGAAGGGGATGACATGCTCGCATCTTTTAAAAGTGGAGAGAAAATAGAATTAAGTAAAATCCTATTGCTTATGATGAGCACAAGCGATAATGCCGCAAGTTTGTGGCTGCAAGGCCTCGCAGGATCAGGCACACTAATTAATAAATATCTTGATAGCCTGGGCATAAAAGATACAAGAGTAAACAGCAGAACCCCAGGACGGCAGCAAGCCAGGAGTGAGTATGGATGGGGACAAACAACTCCAAAAGAAATGGCCACACTTATGAAACTTATTGTAGAAAAAAAAATTATTAATGATGTGATCAGCGAGAGGATGCTCAGGCTCATGAGCCGCCAGTATTGGGATGAAGTAGCAATTTCTTCTATTCCTCCGGATGTTTTTGTGGCTGATAAAAATGG
>JBDTXP010000158.1:0-5442 GCA_040006135.1 Ginsengibacter sp.
CCTTCAAGAACCTCTTTACTTTCGCCAATTAAATAAAATTTTTCTTCCGGAGCAATGATGCTTCCCAACCATGTCTCAAACTTTGTATCTACCATTAGATTAATACTTCCTGGCAAATAGCCTTTTTTAAATTCTGCTTCGTTGCGTGTATCAATGATAATCTCGTCAGACAGATCCCCGGGTAAATGATCTGAAATTTTTACATTGCTTATACTCTCCTTATAATTGGGAGCACCTATTTTATTTAACTCAACAGAATGCACAAAATATTTTGGAACAAAAGGTTGATTTGCTAAAAGTTCATTTATGAAATCCTCTTCACTGCTTTGTTGCAAACTCCAATTACTGGCTTTCTCAGTCCCTATCGTACTCACATTTGCACTACTCAATCCTTTACCACAGAGGCTTCCTGCTCCATGTGCAGGATAAACCAAAACGTTGTCGGCAAGTGGCAGCATTTTATCTCTTAAGGAATGAAACATTTGCTTTGCAAGATCTCTTCTTTGTGAAGTGAGATGCCCTGCTGTTTCCCGCAGATCCGGCCTGCCACAATCACCGATGAATAAAGTGTCACCACTAAATACGGCATAGTCTTTTCCATTTTCCTGCGCAACAATGCTAATGCTATCGGGTGAATGACCGGGAGTATTAAGCGATTTTAAAATCACATCACCCAGTTTTATTTCATCACCGTCATCAAAAGTTTGGTGTGGGTAACCTGCGCCCAAGAGCTTACTTACATAAATCATTGCTCCTGTGGATTCATGAATTTCCTTATGACTGCTGACAAAATCTGCATGTGGATGCGTTTCTATAATGGCTCTTATCTCAGCATCTTTTTCTTTAGCAAGATCATAATACGGTTGTGGATCACGGGCCGGATCTACTAAAGCAATTTCACGGTTACTGATTATCGCGTAGGAATAGTGCGCAAGATTTTTATCTTCAAATTGGATAATTTCCATTGATCTTTTTTGTCAAATATAAATAATTAGTAACTGTCTTTGGAATTAGCGGCTATAGCGCGATTGGTTCAATTTGCAATAAACAGATTCTAAATTTCGTTTACACATCGCTGAAACCAATGGCGTGTTAAAAAAAGTCCTTTATCTTATGGATTTTTAACAATAAAAAAAATAGACGTACATTTGCAGCCGATCATATACTCCTACTTAGCAGACTGGATAACCTTCCCCACTAGCACAAGCTCATCAAGTCATAGGTTCTGAGCATATAAAAAAAAACAAACTTTCAGGCTACTGGTTTTCAGGGAAGTTATCATTTATCAAAAAAATTATAAACATTGTTATTTAAAGATTTGCATTTAATTGCGCCCATTTTAAAGGCGCTTGAGACAGAGGGCTATACTGCCCCCACCCCTATTCAGGAACAAGCTATTCCCCATGTATTACGTGGAAAAGATTTATTAGGCTGCGCGCAAACAGGCACAGGCAAGACCGCTGCCTTTGCGATTCCAATTTTACAAAACCTGTTCCTGACCGATAAAAGTCCGGCACAATCACATTATATTAAAGCGCTGATTCTTACGCCAACGCGTGAGTTAGCGATCCAGATTGATGAAAGTTTTGCAGCCTACGGAAAATTCACTGGCATACCGCATGCAGTAATTTATGGAGGCGTTTCCCAGCATCATCAAACTATGCAACTGCGCAAAGGTGTGGATATACTAATTGCTACACCAGGCCGGTTACTCGATCTTATGGCACAGAAAATCGTTCACATCAATCATATAAAAATGTTTGTATTGGATGAAGCTGACCGTATGTTGGACATGGGATTCATTCATGATGTGAAAAGGATCATCGCGCAACTTCCTGAAAAAAGGCAAACGCTTTTTTTCTCGGCAACTATGCCACCGGAAATTACAAGGCTTTCTGCATCTATACTCACAGAACCGGTACGCGTTGAGGTAACTCCGGTTTCATCCACTGTGGAAAAAATAAATCAGCTTATATATCTCGTAGAAAAAAATGATAAGCGTCAATTGCTGGTGCATCTATTAAAAAATGATGACATTCAAAATGCCTTGGTTTTTACACGCACAAAATATGGCGCAGATAAAATCGCGCGCGAACTACAGAAAGCAGGAATAAAAGCGGATGCTATTCACGGAAATAAAACACAGAACGCCCGCCAAAAAGCATTAAATTATTTTAAAGAAGGAAAGATTAGAGTGTTGGTGGCGACTGATATCGCAGCTAGAGGAATTGATATTGATTCTTTAAGCCATGTTATCAATTTTGAATTGCCCAATATCCCCGAAACATATGTGCATCGTATCGGCAGAACCGGGCGTGCAGGCGCTGTAGGTGCAGCATATTCTTTTTGCGATATGGAAGAGCGCGCTTTCCTTCGTGATATTCATAAATTGATTGATCAAACAATTCCTGTTGCCGAGGGGCATCCATTTGCCAGTACCATAAAATTTGTACAAACACCGGTAGTTCAAAATAATCCAATGCAACGTCGTCCGGCATCACATAGTGGTTTCAGACGTGCACGTTCATGGAGCCAGGGAAGGTAATTCCTGATTACTTAAAAAACCATAAGTTTCTGAATAATTCCAGACTTTATTTAAATAAAAAAATGGCCCCACAATGCGGGGCCATTTTCAATTATTGAAACCTGCTGATTCCAAAAAGTTACTCTGGTATTAAAACCTTGTCGATCACATGAATAACGCCATTACTCTGATTTACATCAGCAATAGTAATTGAAGCGATTCCACCATTCTCATCTGTTACCATCAGATTATTTCCCTTCATGGTAATAAAAATGTTTTGACCATTTACGGTCTTCAAAATTGCTTTACCATTACCTTCTTTTATCATTTTCATCAGATCCATAGAACTTA
The DNA here is from genome assembly GCA_040006135.1 of Ginsengibacter sp. Taxonomy (GTDB): domain Bacteria; phylum Bacteroidota; class Bacteroidia; order Chitinophagales; family Chitinophagaceae; genus Ginsengibacter. The sequence continues at coordinate 2,876 of JBDTXP010000158.1, forward strand.
ATTTTCCAGGTACAACATGATAGGTAAGAATACCAATCAGCTTACCTTTGTTTTCTGGCTTTAAAAGAGTTTCAACAGTTCCTTCAGGTAACGCATCGAATGCTTTATTTACCGGTGCGAAAACTGTAAAGGGTCCTTTACTTTCCAAAACAGGTACCAGGCCTGCAGCTTTTACCGCTGCTACTAAAGTTGTATGATCTTTAGAGTTTACAGCATTTTCTACAATATTCTTAGTAGGATACATTTCAGCGCCACCTACCATTTTCGTTTGTGCAATACTGTTGGTTGCAATAAATCCCGTACAAACGAGCATTGCAAATAATTTAATTTTTTTCATCGTTTTTAATTTTTTTAAAAGTTATTTCTATCACCTACGCATAAATAAAAATTCCGGTTTTAAAACAACCGGAATTCATCAAAATATATTTTTTTAAGAAAAAAAACTACATTTTAGCCATCACAATCATTTCATCCATTGTAGGCTTTTCACTTCCACCGGTCTTTTCAAGTGTGATGGCAAATGCCTGTGCCTGCCCAAATGATTTCATTTTTTGAATGTGATAAATTCCTTTCTTTGTTTCAATAAGACCTGCATCTACAGGCGCACCATCAACAATTGCCCACAACTGATATTGTTTACCTTCAGGCACAACAGGCAAATTGGATGGATCAACATAAACATCACCAGTATTTTTCATCCAGAAAATTTTTGCTACAGCATCAGGTGCTTTAGCTGTACCATTAAGCACAACAGGTAAAGCATGTTTGTCTGTCATAACATTCATTTCAGATGACATTGCGGTATTAGTATTTTTTTCTTTAGCTAATTGGTCTTTAATAAGCGCAAGTTCTGAATTGGTTCTTTTGTATTTATTATAAAAAGAATAATTGAGTATGACACTCTCTATCAAAAAAATGACAACAGCGGCGGCTATTAATTTATATATTAAGGGCACGGGTTTCATATGCCGCACTATACCACCAGGCTTTACCTGGGGTTTATAATCTTCCTGGAGATGAATTCTTTTTAATAATTTATCCTTTACAGATTTATTCGGAGCCGGAGCTTCTGACTTGGCATAATCTATAAGAGAAGATTCTATTGCTTCTACTTCCAATATTAAATCCGGAAATTGAGCAAGACATTCCTCAACCGTATGCTTCTCTTCGGAAGAAGCGATGCCCAAAACATACATTTCGAGTAAACCGGATGATAAAATGTTTTCTTTATTCACTGATCAATTTAATATCTTTCTAAGTTCTAAAATGGCCGTCCTCATTTTCGTTTTCACTGTGCCTAAGGGCATTAATAATTTCTTGGAAATTTCATCTTGAGTATAGCCTTCAAAATAGGCCATATCAATAATTAATTTTTGATCGCTCTTCAATAATAGCAAATGTTTTTTTAAACCTATAGCGTCAAAATCAGCAGGATTTTCGGAACTTTTTACATTGCCTATCGTATCTACGGTTTTTTCATTGTTCAAGATTTTCGCTTGTTTTTTATAACCTTTACTCCTAATGGTATCAATTGTAAGATTCCTTGTAATATTAAGCATCCATGTAAAAAGTCTTCCCTTTGCACGATCGTAGCTTAATATATTGTTCCATATTTTTACATATGCCTCTTGCAGCACATCTTCAGTAAGCACATTATCTTCAAGCATTTTGTAAATAATGCCATAAAGCGCTGCGTAATAATTATCGTATAGGTAAGTGAATGCCGCCTCATTCTTACTTTGTAGCAAAGTAATAAGATCCTCTTCTGTATATTTAATTGGCGAACTCAAAAAGTGTGATTAGGTAGAAATTTGTTGGTATATTAAAGGTAATAATTCCTTTTCTTATTAGCCATAAATATTATGCCATGTTTATGGTTCGAAATAAGCTACTGTACCTCCCACCCAGTCCTTATCCATATTATATCGAACACCTATCATTTTTCCTTTACTCAGTCTGCCAAGGTTGCAAACAGCGATCGGGCGTTTATCCCCTTTTTTCCAGAAATAAAAAATTCTTATTTCAGCTTTAGCAGGCACATTCGGAGTCTTAATAATGTCAGCATATTTTACCTTTCTCTGTATTATCCAATTAGCGGGATCTTCAATGCTATCAATATCTTCTTTTTTTACATCTATAATTACCCCCTGACCTGCAAATGAAAATAATGGCTTTAAAACGAAATCTTCTAAATTTCCAGGCAATTGTTTTACTTCATTAAGAAAGAATGTTTCCGGAACGTATGGATGCTGAATGAAAGGAAGTGTAAACTTGCTAATGCGATAAAACCATGATGGATGTGGCGCCCACTCTACATCATATGGTTTTGTAAGATCCACCACTTCTCCTAACTTATCTTTTACCTGGGATAATTCATCAAAAATGATCCGGTTATAAATTCTTTTTACTTCTATTTTCTGACCATCTTTTTTATAAAATAATTTATTGCCTTCTGCTATCAATTCTGTAAGGCAAACTATAGGAATATGGAGGTAATCCTGTGTGCAATAAAAATCTATTCTCGTTTTCTGTTCGTGGGGTTTCAACTCGAGCAAAATGACATTTTC
>JBDTXP010000159.1:0-5422 GCA_040006135.1 Ginsengibacter sp.
TGGAATGCCTTAAAACTTATTAAAATCTGGCATGAACAGAAAAGTAATTCACCAAAGGAAACTGAGCACAAGGGTAAGAATACATTCGCTATAGATTGGTTTGAGAGCCGCCTTGCGGAAGCCCGCAATGAGGTGAGTTTATTAATGGATCAATACAAACTAAGTGAAGCATTAAAAATAATTTATTCACTTATTTGGGATGATTTCTGTAGCTGGTATCTTGAGTGGATTAAACCATCATTCGGTGAAAGCATTTCAGATAATGAGTATGAAAAAACGATTCATTTCTTTGAGGAACTTTTGCATTTGCTTCATCCGTTTATGCCATTTATAACAGAAGAAATATTTCATTTGTTGCAACCACAAGAAGTAGATCTTGTGATAAAGCCGATATCCGAAAATAAAAAATCAGATAGCGCTATTCTTATTTCAGGCAGCCTATTGCAAATGTTGATTACGTCTATACGTGATACCCGCAAAAAGCATGAAATAAAATCAAAAGTCGCGATAATGCTAAATATCGAAACGAGTACAAACGCAACCTATTCAGCTATCCAGGATATCTTGATGAAGCAAATAAATGCCTCAGAAATATTTTATGAAATTCCGGCTGGGCTAAAAGGAATTAACATTGTATGTGGCAATGAGAAAATACTTGTACAAACACTTACAGAAGTTGATGTATCCGGTCAAAAAGAACAATTACAAAAAGACCTGGATTATCTTAATAATTTCCTAATTGCAGTGCAGAAGAAGTTAAGTAATGATAAATTTGTTAATCATGCCAAACCCGAGGTGGTTGATCATGAAAGAAAGAAGAAAGTGGATGCTGAATTAAAAATCAATATGATCAAAAGTACCTTGGAGACACTGGGCTAAAATGTTTAAAATTATTATATGAAATATTTCAAATTTATTGGATTACTTCTTTTTACTTCCTCCACATTTTTATATTCGAGTGCACAAAAAGATGTGATTACTAAAGTGTCACATTTCAAGCCGCCAGTTGTTAAAGTACGTTTAGGAGATATTGGCAGTGACTCTGTATTTAATGTTCAGGCAGTAACAGCAAATCTGACTATGGCCCTAAAAGTAACTGATGCGAAGGGAGTTTTTTACCCGATTGAATCTTATCAATTTGTTTATACAAAAAAAGGGGCGATGCAAGATGAGGCCACAGGAAAAGTAGTACCTACTTCAACAATACAAGCCAATCGATTTTTTACTTCACCCTTACCAAAAGTCTGGTCTGATAATATTTCAAACAGCTTGCACCCTGGAGAGGAAATTTATTTTTTCGATATAGTTGTAAAAGATAAGCAAGGCCGCAAATTCTTTGCGCCCCCTTTAAAATTTATTATAAAGTAGATGGAAATCTTTCCGGCTACAATTCATGATATTGATGCAATAAGAACTATTGCAAAAAATACCTGGCCAAATGCTTATGGAAAAATCCTTTCCGGTGAACAATTAGAGTACATGTTGGATAAAATGTATTCCCAAGAATCTTTGGCATTACAGTTTTCTACAGGCAATGTATTTATCCTTGCAAAAAATAATCAGGAAATTGTTGGTTTTGCCTCATGGTCACTTACCGATCAGAAAAATGGAATTTATCATTTACAAAAAATATATGTTCTGCCTTCTGAACAAGGAAAAAAAACTGGCAGTAAGCTTTTAAATTATATTTTAGATGACATCTTAAGAAAGTCAGGTAAATATCTGCGACTAAATGTAAACAGGGATAATGTCGCTCGCTATTTTTATGAAAAACTTGGATTCAGGATCATTGAAGAAGTTGATATCCCGATAGGAAATAATTATTTTATGAATGACTTTATTATGGAAAAGAAATTGACGCAATAAATCTTCTCGCCGGAAAGGTTTTCTTTTCATACTTATTTCCCATTTGGAAATACCCTATTCACTTTTACAAATCTTGGAATAAAATAGCCATTCATTTCAGAGATCATTACACCACCTCGCTCCGCCGAATGAATGAATTCAATATTGCCGTTTTTGTTTTCAGTAATAATCCCTAAGTGCCCTACTACCCCACTATTGGCATCATGACCGGTAAATAATATAAGATCACCTCTTCTGCTTTCAGAAACTGGCACTTCATAGCCGGCATTGGTAAACTGCCAGGAAATGCGGGGCATCGCAATATTAAAACGCCCGAAAACAAAATTCACTAGTCCGGAACAATCAAATCCTTTAGCCACAGAAGTCCCGCCATAAGTATAGCGCGTTCCGGCCAATGATTCTGCATAAGCAACAACTTCATCAGGTGATACATTCCTGGTATTTACTTTATAAATGGGAACTTTATTTTTGATTACCACTATACTTTTGATTTCTTTAGCATTCGTGCTTTTTACTGCTACGTTTGTAGTTTTTCTCGAAGAACTGCAAGATGAAAAAAAGATAATGATTAGTGACAGGTAAATAAGTGCCTTCATACGCGCAAATTAAATCTTTATAAAAATAGTATTCCTATCAGACGCCGTTTTTATATAATAATTAAATTCAAAAAGGAAATATGCTGTTAATTTAAAAGTAATATTTATAAATCGTGGTGAATTTATAGCGTTCTCATTATCATTGTACCATTTTGTGCTTTGCCCATTCTAAGGTAATTTGCAGCCATTAATATTTATAAAAAACAATCAACTAGTTTTTATGGCATATGATCTAATAGTTTTAGGTAGTGGCCCGGGTGGATACCCTGCGGCAATAAGAGCATCTCAGATGGGCAAAAAAGTGGCAATTATAGAACGCGAAAGCCTCGGTGGCATTTGCCTTAACTGGGGTTGTATTCCTACTAAGGCTTTATTGAAAAGTGCAGTGGTACTTCAACAAGCAAAACATGCAGCTGATTATGGCCTGGAAATAAATGAACCCAAAGCTAATTTTGAAAGTGTAATAAAAAGAAGCCGTGGAGTTGCCGACAAAATGAACAAAGGTGTTCAATTCTTAATGAAGAAATATAAGATCGACGTGATCATGGGCAATGGCAAATTAGTGGCAAAAGATAAAATTGAAGTGACTTCCAATGATGGAAAGAAGCAAACTGTTGAAGCCAAAAATATCATCATTGCAACCGGCGCCCGCGCACGTGAATTACCTGCGCTGAAAATAGATGGTAAAAAAATTGTTGGCTATCGTGATGCAATGGTTTTATCGTCACAACCAAAATCTATGATCATCGTAGGTTCTGGTGCAATAGGAACGGAATTCGCCTATTTCTATAATTCAATGGGCACAAAAGTAACTATCGTAGAATTCCTTCCAAGAGTAGTTCCTGTAGAAGATGAAGATGTATCTAAAGAACTTGAAAAGAGTTTTAAGAAGCAAGGAATTGATATCATGACGAATAGTGAAGTGACAAAAGTTGATACAGGAGGGAATGGAGTAAAAGCAACAATAAAAACAGAAAAAGGCGAAGTAACTCTTGAGGCTGATGTGCTGATCAGTGCAGTAGGTATTTCTGCGAATATTGAAAATATTGGCCTTGAAGAATTAGGAATAAAAACTGATAAAGGAAGGATTGTGGTAAATGAATTTCAACAAACAAACGTTCCTAATATTTATGCTATTGGTGATTGTACACCTCACCAGGCATTGGCTCATAAAGCCACTAAAGAAGGTATCAATGCTGCTGAGCATCTTTGTGGTAAAACTCCAGAGCCGATAGATTATAATAATGTACCGGGATGTACTTATTGCAGCCCAGAAATTGCATCTGTGGGTTATACTGAAAAAGATGCTAAAGAAGCTGGCTTCGATTTGAAAATAGGAAAATTTCCTTTTGTGGCAAGTGGAAAAGCAACAGCAGTTGGTGACACAACAGGTTTTGTGAAAATTATTTACGATTCAAAATATGGCGAACTTTTAGGTTGTCATATGATTGGATATAATGTAACTGAATTGATTGCTGAAGTAGTTGTTGCGCGCAAATTAGAAACAACTGCTCACGAAATATTAAATGCAATTCATCCGCATCCAACAATGAGTGAGGCAGTGAAAGAAGCTACAGCAGTGGCTTATGGAGAAGCTACGGATCTTTAGTTTAAGACTTCTCGAAAGTTTTTAGCAAGGGTTGCCAACCTTCGAAAGATTGGCAACCCCTAAAATCTATTCATTTTATTTCTGGAAGTTTTAATTTGACACATTGTAGATGCATAGCATCGGTTCAATTTTATAGCAATGGGTTTTAACCCATTGCCAACAAGTTAATGCGTATCATCTTCGATATTGCAATAAAATGTTCAAGTGTCTAAAATGCAAGCAGCTTTTCAATCATAGCCCCAACCTTCTCTGCATTAGGCAGCATAGCATTTTCTAATATTTTATTCATTGGAACTGCAGGTAAGTTCATTGCGCCGATCGTTTGAACAGGTGCATCCAAAAATCGAAAACATTCTTTCGAAATACGCCCTGCCAGTGCTTCTGCGAAAGAATTGTTTTGTTGTTCTTCTGTGAGCACAATACATTTTCCGTGTTTCTTTACGGTATCAAAAACAAGTTGCTCATCCAAAGGAAATAATGTTCGCAAATCAACTATCTCTACACAGCCTTTGAAATTTTTTGCTGCAGCTAATGACCAATAAACACCCATTCCATAAGTGATGATACAGCATGATTCTCCATTGGCTACCTTATCTTCATCAGCATTTAAAATAATATTTCCCTTTCCTAACGGTAATACGTAATCGCTACCAGGTTCAACTGTTCTTGCTTCTTCAGTTCCCGGAACTTTGCTCCAATAAAGCCCTTTATGCTCCAACATGATCACAGGGTTAGGATCAAAAAAAGCTGCCTTCATTAGCCCCTTCAAATCCGCTGCATTTGAAGGATACGCGATCTTAATTCCTTTGATGGACAGTAGCATTGTTTCTATGCTACCGCTATGATATGGCCCACCACCGCCATAGGCTCCTATGGGTACGCGAATGACTGTTGAGACAGGAAATTTTCCCATACTCAGGTAACAGCTTTTCGCTACTTCAGTTGCTAGTTGATTGATACCCGGATAAATATAATCTGCAAATTGAATTTCCACAATTGGTTTTACTCCTACCGCACTCATCCCTACCGTAGAGCCAATAATATATGCTTCCTGTATGGCAGTATTAAATACGCGGTAATCGCCAAATTGGTCACCTAAGGTTGCCGCTTCGCGAAAGACACCACCCAATCTTTTTCCAACATCCTGCCCATAAAGAATTGCTTCAGGAAATTCTTCCATAATTTCTCTCATCGCCAACATCGCAGCATCAACCATCACTATTTTTTCTTTGCCTGAAGGTGAACGTTCTCCTTTCTCTTCGGTTATAGAAGTTGGTGCAAAAATATGTTCTGAAACATCAGCAGGATCAGGCTCTGCGCTTGCGACAGCTTCATTAAATGAATTGTTTAC
>JBDTXP010000160.1:0-5396 GCA_040006135.1 Ginsengibacter sp.
GGAAAAGTAAAACCAACTGTGAGTTTAAGTGATGTTGAAAAGATTCTTGGTAAATCAAGATACACCAATGAAATGTATAAGACAGTGAATATGCCGGGAGTGGCTGTTGGCCTTGCTTTCACCTATGTGGGTGGAGATATTCTTTTTATTGAAGCAACAACAAGTGATAATGGCAAAGGTGATTTAAAGCTGACAGGAAATTTAGGAAATGTAATGAAAGAAAGTGCCGCAACTGCACTCAGTTATTTGCAATCCAATGCCAAAAAATATGGTATTAATCCTGAAGCATTTTATAAAAATAATTTTCATGTGCATGTGCCGGAAGGAGCAACGCCTAAGGACGGCCCTAGTGCTGGTATCACGCTAATGACCGCGATGGCTTCTGCATTAACCGGTAGAAAAGTAAAAACCTTTCTTGCTATGACAGGAGAGATCACGCTTCGCGGACAAGTGTTGCCGGTTGGTGGCATTAAAGAAAAAATTCTTGCAGCACGCCGATCAGGTATTCGTGAGGTGATCATGAGTGTTCAAAATCAAAGAGATGTTGATGAGATCAATCCGAACTATATTAAAGGGCTACAGGTGCATTATGTAAAAACGATGCAACAGGTGCTTGATCTGGCGTTGATTTAATTTTGAATTATTAGTTATGAAATATGAATGAAACTTTTAAATAGTTAGATCCTTTTATTTTACTTCCAAAGTAAGCACTGAATCTTTTTCAAGAAAAGCCTCCATTACATCTCCTACCATACATTCTCCTACGCCTGAAGGTGTTCCTGTGAATACGAGGTCCCCGATATTTAATGAAAAAAAATTGGATATGTTGGCTACAACCTGGTCTATTGAAAAAATCATTTCTTTAGAATTGGACTTTTGTACAAGTTCTTTATTTTTTAGAAATGAAAAGTTTACATTCTTTCTATCAAAAGTATTATTGATCTCAAGAAATTTTCCAACTGCTGCAGAATTATCAAAAGCTTTGGCCTTTTCCCATGGAAGTCGGGCTTCTTTCAATTGATTTTGGATATCACGTGCAGTGAAATCAATTCCCACAGTAATTCCATTATAATAATTAGAAGCGTGTTTTTCCTGGATATATTTACCATTCTTACTTATACGAATTACTAATTCAGCTTCGTAGTGAAGCTCATTGGTAAATTCTGGATAATAGAACGGGGTATGCCCCTGAACCAAAGCACTTTTTGGCTTCATAAATATAACTGGCTCAGTCGGAATGTCATTACCTAACTCCTTCGCATGATCGGCGTAATTGCGCCCTACACAAAATATTTTCATATTAAAGCATTTAGTCGGTCTTTCAAAGGTTCTGCGAAAATATATAAAACAAAATTAATAACGAACTAATCTATATTTTATATATTTTCTATACTTATATGATTGAAGTCACTCATGGTTTTATCAATACCTGTAGTAGCAAAGTTTTCTATCACTTCTATACTTTTCTCTATTTTGGCTAGTATTACAGGCACTTCCTGCGGTAGCCATGGACTTAAGACAAAATCTACCTGCCTGCCTTTGGGAAATTCATTACCAATGCCGAAACGCAATTTCGGGTAATTATCCGTACCCAAAATTTCCTGGATATTTTTCAATCCATTGTGGCCGGCATCGCTGCCGGATTTCCGCAATCGCCATTTATTTATTGGAAGCGCCAGGTCATCTACAACAGTGATTGATTGTTCAATTGGAAGTTTTTCTTTGTCAAGCCAATATTTAACAGCTTTGCCACTTAGGTTCATGAATGTCGTTGGCTTTATACAAACAAATATTTTTCCTTTCCATTTTACTTCAGCCATATCTGCAAGTCTTGCGGGCGAAAAATTTCCTCCATGTTTTTTTACAAATGCATTGACCACATCAAAACCAATATTGTGTCTTGTGTGATCATATTCTGCACCAGGATTACCTAAGCCTGCAATCAAGAATTTGTTCATTCGGTCTTCCTTTTAAAATTCATTCGGTAATGTTTTCTCCTTCAGATTCTTTTTTCACTTCCCATTCTTTTTTATTGTAGATATCACCCTGGCTATCTATACTTCCATTTTCTATCATTATTTTGATTCGCCACACCAGGTATTCTTCAGGAATATTATCTAAACTTTTATGATTAAATTGTTGAATAACTTTTGAAACTTTTTGCCGTTCAGGCGTGACCAGATTCAACAAATTTCTATCAAAATAATCTTCATCATCCTGTATTATCTTTTTGTGATCCTTTAGAATGCGCACAGATTTATTTTCCCTGCAAAGTTTATCCCATTCATCTAAATCAACCTCCATTTCACCAGGGGTAATCAACCTGAACAATTTTTTTGCTTTTATAAATTCTCTCGACGGAATTTCTGAAATGTAGCGCGGGTAAAAGATATTGCCCTTTTCGTTTATAAACGGAAGGTTATTTAACCATACCACATATACCTGCCCTAAATGTTCTGAAAATTGACTGAGTAAAAAATAATAGCCGGAAACATCTTCTTTGTTGGGTGCGATCCAAATCCATAATTGTTCTTCCGGGTTATTTTCAAGAATAATTTTGATATCATTTATTAGCCCAAAATCGTCTTCATTATTTTTGACAACAGATAAATCATCTTCTTCACCGGATATATTTTTCCACCAATCATTTCTTTTTTCAAATGTTTCTTTCGAAAAAGGAAATTCAACAGGTCCGAGAGAATAATCGCTTTTTAAATATTTTATGTTATGGTCAATTGAATCATCTGAAGCAAATCCTTGCTCAAGTATCTCTTTGGCCTTCTGTTGAAAAACAACGTGCATTTTGTAAATATGAAATTTGATGAAAAAATTATTCTTCTACCAGGTCAAGCTCCACCTTTAGATTATCAATTATGAAATCCTGTCGCTCAGGAGAATTTTTGCCCATATAATAATCCAGTAATTGCTGAATGTGCAATTCAGGTAACATCATTACTGGTTGCAGCCTGATATCATCACCAATAAATTTACCAAATTCTTCCGGGGATATTTCACCAAGCCCTTTAAATCTTGTTATCTCAGGATTGCTGCCAATTTTTAAAATTGCCTTTTGCTTTTCACTCTCATCATAACAGTAAATAGTTTCTTGCTTGTCTTTATTCTTACCAGGCATATTTCTCACTCTGAAAAGTGGAGTTTCTAAAATATACACGTGACCGTTTTTAACCAGGTCAGGAAAGAATTGCAGAAAAAAAGTCATCAACAAAAGACGTATATGCATTCCATCAACATCGGCATCTGTTGCTATTACAATATTATTATACCTCAAATCTTCATAGCCTGTTTCGATATTCAATGCATGTTGGAGCAAATTAAATTCTTCATTTTCATACACGATCTTTTTGGTTAGGCCAAAACAATTTAAAGGTTTACCTCTAAGGCTGAAGACTGCTTGTGTTTCTACATTCCTCGATTTGGTAATAGAGCCACTGGCGCTGTCACCCTCAGTAATAAATAATGTTGACTCTAGTTTTTTCGCATTGATTTCTTCTTTGTTCTTTCCTTCAGCTACGTCATTAAAGTGGTATCTGCAATCACGCAATTTTTTATTATGTAGATTGGCCTTTTTTGCGCGCTCATTGGCTAGTTTTTTAATACCCGCCATATCCTTACGCTCCCGTTCATTCTGTTCAATGGCTTTCTTAATTGCATCAGCCGTATCAGGATTCTTGTGTAAAAAATTATTTAATTCTTTACCAAGAAAATCTGTTATAAAAGTTTTTACTGCCGGCCCCTTTTCGAACATTAATGTGCTGCCCAATTTCGTCTTGGTCTGACTTTCAAAAACGGGCTCCTGCACACGGATACTTATTGCTGCACAAATGCTAGCCCTTATGTCAGAAAAATCATAATCCTTTTTATAAAAATCCCGGATCGTTTTTACAAATCCTTCTTTGAAACCGGAGAGATGCGTGCCGCCCTGTGTAGTAAACTGCCCGTTTACGAAACTGTAATATTCTTCTCCATATTGATTGTTGTGAGATAGGGCAACCTCGATATCCTCTCCTTTCAGATGAATAATCGGATAGCGTAGTTCATCCTCATTTGTTTTACGTTGCAACAGATCGAGCAACCCATTTTTGCTAACGTATCTTTTGTTGTTATAATTAATTACCAGGCCAGCATTAAGAAAACAATAATTCCAAAATTGGTTATCTAAAAATTCCTGTAAATACCTGAAATTTTTAAAGATCTTTTCATCAGGGATAAAGTCAGTTTGCGTTCCGTTTTCTTCGGTGGTTTTTGTTTCCTTACTGTCTTTAATTAAAACACCTTTTTCAAATTCTGCTACTTTTTGTTTACCATCCCGCATGCTACTTACCCTGAAGAAATCACTTAGTGCGTTTACAGCTTTTGTGCCTACTCCATTCAGGCCTACACTCTTTTGAAATGCTTTACTGTCGTATTTAGCACCGGTATTTATTTTACTTACAACATCCACCACCTTTCCCAAGGGAATTCCTCTTCCAAAATCCCGTACAGAAACCATTCTATCTTTTATGGAAACATCAATGTGCTTTCCGAAACCCATTGTATGTTCATCAATTGAGTTATCTATCACTTCTTTGAGCAATACATAGATGCCATCGTCAGGACTGCTACCATCTCCCAATTTGCCGATATACATTCCAGGCCGAAGGCGTATATGTTCTTTCCAGTCAAGACTTTTTATAGAGTCTTCATTATAATCAAATAATTCTTTTGCAGCCATTCAATTTTTTATGCTGTGCAAATTTAAGAAAATACGGTTTGGTAAAAAGTAGAATTATAATAAAAAGATTAATGAAGATTAATGGAAGTAAGACAAATAGTATAACAAAGGCATTCTCTTTTTACTTCTTACCATAATTGTAAAATGAATATCTGAAACTATAAAGACACATTTTCTTACATAACTTAGCTACATTTCTAAAAAAATTAATTATGAATTTAAATTTAAAGAATAAAAATGCACTTGTCTGTGGAAGTAGCCAGGGGCTCGGGTTGGCATCCGCTATCGAACTTGCTTTATTAGGTGCTAACGTGATTCTTTTTTCCAGAAATGAAGAAAGGTTAGAGCATGCTCTGGAAAAATTAGATAAATCCCAAGGTCAGCAACATCGATATCTATTAGCTGATTTTTCTAAAACGGAAAAAGTAAAAGAAGCGATTTCTAATTTTATCAACGAGGGAAACATCATTAATATTTTAATAAATAATACAGGTGGCCCCAAAGCGGGAAATATTTTGAATGCCGACGACTCAGAATTTATAACAGCATTTGAGAGCCATCTTATTTGTAATCATATATTAGCACAAGCTGTGCTGCCCGGAATGAAGGAAAGTGGTTATGGTAGAATTGTGAATGTTATATCTACTTCCGTGAAACAACCTAT
>JBDTXP010000161.1:0-5396 GCA_040006135.1 Ginsengibacter sp.
TACCTGTGGTATTAAAAAGTTTTCATACAATGAAGTAGGCCTGATAATAGTAAATGGCAGCCCGATTTGTTTAATATGATTTTCAATTTTGAATTTGCTATCAATATGAGGAACACCGGTATTTTGATCAGCCCCATAAACTGAAGAGTACAAAAAATGTTTTACGCCATACTCTTTTCCCAATGTTGCTAATGTAATTCCCTGGCTAATTTCTTTTTCTATTCCCTTTTCAAAACTTTGCACACTAAATATGCCGTACACATCTTTCAAATGTTCGCGAATAGTATCTGCATTATTTAAGTCACCCCCGACCAACTCAATGTTCAGGTCTTTTAATTTCTGTGCTTTGGGCGAATTTATATTTCTTGTGAGCGCCTTTACGATAAAACCTTTTTGTTTCAAATTTCTTGCAACCGCACCACCCTGTTTGCCTGTACCACCTGTCACAAAAATAATTTGATCATTTGTCATAGTGCCTGTTTTAAGGGTAATGTAAGTTCAGAAACTCTTGATCCATCCTTTGCACTGGATTCAAATAGCACCAGGCGCAATGTTGAATCTGTGCCCGCCGGTACGGTTATTCCAAAAACAAAGTTGCCCCATTCAGGAGCGCCTGCGTCCGTCATTTTATAACCGGTTTTTATTTCTTTATCTCCTTCTTTTAATGTCCAGTTGAATACTGCTTCAAAAACCCGGGCCTTGCCAGAAATGGAAAAGGAGTCTTCTGTGATTTTAGATACCACTACATTCTTAAATCTTTCATTAGAAAACGTTTTAGGTATCAATACCCCTGACGCTTCCTTTTTTATTTGATTATTCTGCGTTGTTGAGTCAGTAGAAGTGTGATTTGATGAATCAGGTGTGTTGCAACCAAAACATATGATAACAACTGCCAGGAGCCAAAGGTTTAGAAATTTCATTGCTCATTCATTTATGTAAAAGTTAAGACAGTCCACATTTTGCATTTCCGAAAGTACGAACTTTCCAGACCCTAAATTATGCGATATTAATATTTTACCAACATCTGGTAGTTCGGATTAGAATGATTTTCAGAAATCTTAAAATCGTGCCTGCCGATGATCTTAAAACCATTTTTCTTATAAAAATTAAAAGCTCTCTCATTTTCCGTCCATACATATAACCACATACCTTCCTGTTTATTACTTTTGGATACTTCAATTATAAAGTTCAAAAGTTGCAGTCCTAATTTCAGGTGATAGAAATCTTTTAAAATATAAATCCGTTCAAGCTTGGTTACATTTTTTACATCAATATTTTCTATTGGATAATTCAATATAATTTTTGAGAAACCAACAGGCTGGTCTTCATAATATATTATATGGTAAATATTTTCTGCGGCGCCTAACTCTTCCTGGAATACCACTCCGGTATAATTTTTATTTACATAATTATCTATATCTTCTTTTGGCGCACTATGCCCATGAGATTCAATGAATGTTTGCCGGCCTAGATCTGAAAGTAATTCAGCATCCCTTTCTGTTGCTCTGATGATTGAGGTCATTACTCAAATTTTTAGAATTGCGCAAAAAAGAATTTAAAATTCTTATACAAATCGTAGTTAAGGTTTTAGGTAAAGATAGCATCCGTGCAGATAAACCGAGACGTTCAATAATAATATATGTGCCCAACTCAAATTAAAAGTTTTATTTTTTATTTACTAACTATTTTACTACAAATTGATAAATAATTTAGTATTTTTGTTCTATAATTTTGCTACCTATGATAGACCGGATAACGGAGAAACTTCAAATATTAAGCGATGCTGCCAAATATGATGTAAGCTGTGCCAGCAGCGGCAGCAAGCGAAAAAATCAAGGTGGACTGGGAAATGGAAATGGAACAGGAATTTGCCATGCATACACGGAAGACGGGAGATGTGTGTCTTTATTAAAAATCTTACTTACCAATCATTGCATTTATGATTGCGCATATTGCGTAAGCCGAAAAAGTAATGATGTGAAAAGGGCGGCTTTTACGGTTGATGAAGTGGTGGAGCTGACGATGAATTTTTACAGGAGAAATTATATTGAAGGATTATTCTTAAGCAGTGGCATTTTCAGCAATCCTGATTTTACGATGGAACGATTAGTCCGAATTGCAAAAAAATTAAGAACCGAAGAAAAGTTCTTTGGCTACATACATTTAAAAACTATTCCCGGTGCGAGTGAAGCGTTGATTCAGGAAGCAGGATTATGGGCAGACAGGTTGAGCATCAATATTGAAATGCCTACAGAAAAAAGCCTGGCCTTATTGGCGCCTGATAAAAGCAGGAAGGACATGCTTACGCCGATTAAATATTTGAGAAATGAAATCATAAAATACAAAGAAGAAAAGAAAATTTTTCGCAGTACACCAACTTTTGCTCCTGCAGGACAAAGCACTCAAATGGTTATTGGTGCCACGCCGGAAAGCGACATGGAAATATTAGGCATCGCAAATTATTTCTATGACAAAATGAATATGAAACGCGTTTATTATTCAGGTTATGTACCTATCAGTACAGACAGCCGGCTCCCGGCTCTAGGCTCGCCTGTACCAGTTGTGCGCGAGAACAGGTTGTACCAGGCAGATTGGCTCATGAGATTCTATGGTTTTAAGGTAGATGAAATTGTGAACCCAACTTACCCCCTGCTCGACCTGGAAATCGATCCAAAATTAGGCTGGGCTTTAAGAAATCTAAATTTGTTTCCCGTTGATATCAATTTAGCAGATCCTGAACTGATCAAACGCATTCCCGGCATTGGTCTTAAAAGTGTAAAAAAAATATTGAAGGCCAGAAAATTTACTACACTCAATTTTGATCACCTGAAAAAAATAGGGATCGCATTAAATCGTGCAAAATATTTTATCTGTGCGGCTGGCGATTTTGAACGAAAAAATTATTCACATCATCAGTTGAAGTCCATAATCGTTAGCGAGATGAATAGCATATACGCACCAAATTTTTCCACCCAAATGCAACTCTTTTTATGACAGCCGTTGTTTATGATGGAAGCTTTGAGGGATTTCTTACAGCAGTCTTTGAAGTATATGAATATAAATTTCATGATCCTGCATTATCATCAAATAATGCTCCTCTCCCACTTTTCGGTCAAAAGCATGTTGTGCACACCTCATCGGAGAAAGCAGAAAGAGTTTTAAAAAAACTACGTGCTCTTTTATCTGCTTCTGTTTGCAAAAAAATTTACGAAGTGCATTTATCTGAACAGGAGGACATCGCTAAAGTCTTGCTTCGGTTTATACAATATGGTTTAAAATCCGGTAGAGCTGCCTGCGAAGATTTTAGCAACGAGGCAGTATTGACTCTGCATCAGACATTAAAGAAAGTACACCGCGAACGCCATCGAATGGAAGCGTTTATCCGCTTTCAGCAATCTGCAGATGGTTTATTCTTTGCTACAATAGAACCAGACTTTGATGTGTTACCGTTGATCAGCACGCACTTTGCAAAACGATATGCAGATCAACGCTGGCTTATATTTGACAACAAAAGAAAATATGGCATACTCTATAATTTAAAAGAAGTTCTCGTGGTAGAACAATCTCTTGCTGAAAAAACGGGCATTGCCCTGAGCCCCGCCATCAGACTACATGAAGAAGAAGCAAAATTCCAGGAGCTCTGGCAGGAATATTTCAAAAGTGTAAATATTAAAGAAAGAAAAAATACAAAATTACATGTCAGGCACATGCCTAAAAGGTATTGGAAATACCTGACGGAAAAATTATAAATACGATCAGTAGAACCGAAAATTTCTAAACTATTCTCCCACTGTCCCAGTCTTTACCTCTCCATCTTTTTTGTAATTTGAAAAAATTACACCATTGGGTGCCACTAAACTTTCGGTCATTGTGAAGGTTGCGGGATTAATGACTTCGGTGAACAAATGTTTTCCTTTTCCCAGCAGGATCGGAAAAGTCTTGAGCCAAAGCTCCTCAACCAAATCATGTTTGAGCAGTGTTTGAATCAGTTCGCCACTCCCATGTACCTGGATGTCTGAGCCTTCTGAATTTTTAAGATTTTTAATATCCTCTACGCTGTTTATAAAAATACAATTTTTCCATTCGGTTGTGTTCTCGCTAAGAGTGTTGGACATTATATACTTGGTAACTTCATTAATGCCCGGCCATACAACTGCATGTGAAGGCCAGTAGGATGCAAAAATGTCGAATGTTTTTCTGCCCAAAAGCAGATCTGCTGACTTCATTTGTTTTGCCATCATCTCTCCTGCTGCATCATCAGCCTCACGAAAGAAAGGAGCGACCCAGCCGCCATATTTGAAATCATTGGACGAATCTTCGTCCGGGGCGCCCGGAGCTTGCATGATGCCGTCTAAAGTAATAAATGAAAGAACGATTATTTTTCTCATTGTATTTTGCTTTATATTTATTTTTTAAAAAAATTAAAATTCATTTCTCCTTACACAAATCTCGTAAGTAAATATCGAATGAGTAGGGTGTAAATGCGACATTTTTAATCCTAAAATGCGAAGCGCCTAAGTCTTGCGAGATACTTCCTATAAATTGAATAATTGCTTAACTTGATGCCGTCCGTTAATTTTGGGATCATTAAAAATCATAAAATAAATTATTAAAATTTTTTGCGCAATCAAAAAAGAAAATTAGATTTAAATGTTGTTTTGGCTGAATGCTTATTACTTACAAAACATTTCTCCTCTGCTTCAAGAAAAACTGCTGACTTGAAAACATCATTTTTAAAAATTAAAAAATAAATTATGAAAAGGTTTTCAATGTTCACTCTTATTATTCTTACCGGTTTTATTTTTATCCTGTCCCAATGCAAAGAAGGCCAGGAAAGTGATACAACCAAAATTAATGATTCAACTCAAGTTCAGGCCACACTTCCGGCTAATGGTGGTTTTGAAAGCGAGGTGGAATGGGGAAAACATATTGTAACTATTGGAGGTTGTAATGATTGCCATACTCCAAAAAAAATGGGACCACATGGACCCGAAGACAATATGGATTTACTCCTGTCAGGTCATCCTTCCCAGGCTCCTGTACCAGATATTGACCGCAAAGAAATCGAAAGCAAAGGCCTTGCAGTGTTTGGCGGATCTTTTACATCATACATAGGTCCGTGGGGTGTTTCTTTTGCCGCAAATCTTACGTCAGATTCTACAACAGGTATTGGCAACTGGACTTTAGATCAGTTTGTACGAACATTTAAGACTGGTAAATATAATGGAGCACCAGGCGGAAGAAACCTGCTACCTCCAATGCCCTGGCAAAATGTGGCACAAATGACTGATGACGAACTAAAAGCAGTTTTTGCTTATTTACAATCTACAAAACCAATTCATAATATTGTACCTCAACCATTGCCGCCGGTGTTGGCAATGAAACACTAAATTGAA
>JBDTXP010000162.1:0-5393 GCA_040006135.1 Ginsengibacter sp.
GCAATTGAACAATAGAAATCTTTTCTTTATTTCTGTTTCTTTAATTTTCATTTCACTTATTTCTCCAGGCTGTAGCACTACAAAAAAATACACGTATTTCCAGGACCTGGAAAAAGATACTACTTTGCAAAATGTTGTGATGGCGAATGCTGAACCCATCATTCGTAAAGGTGACCTGCTTACCATTACAGTGGCGAGCCTAAGTCCCGAAAACACGGTTATCTACAATGCCCCGCAGGTAACTGAAGGCGCTGTAAACGGATACCTTGTAGATGAAAATGGAAATATTCCATATGTAAAATTGGGATTAGTCGAGGCTGCAGGCCTTACCCGGGCTGAACTTAAACAAAAGCTGGAAAAATCTTTAGCGCCTTTTCTCGCACAGCCCATCGTATCAATTGGTTTTGCTAACAGGCATGTAACTATGCTTGGGGCAATAGGACCGCAGGTTTTGCTAATGCCTAACAAAAATATGACACTGCTGGATGCGCTTGCCTCCTCCGGAGACATCGGCAATAAAGGCAAGTCAGACAACGTTTTGGTTATACGTGAAAAAGATGGTGCTAAAGAATTTAAAAGAATAAACCTCACTGATAAATCTATATTCTATTCTCCTTATTTTTACCTTCAACCTAATGACATTGTGTATGTAGAGCCTGTTTCTGAAAAGAAGGCGCTCAAAATACCCCAGCTTATTTCCTATATAACTACGGGCTTTACATTCCTGATATTTATATTGGACAGGGTTATAAAATAATTTGCAGATGGATGAAGATCAATTTTTTAAAGAGCGGACCGATAGCAATATATTTAAGCAGGTAATTTATAAATATTTGCCGTTCTGGCCATTATTTGTAATCACTGTTTCTATTTCCCTCTTTATATCCTACGTTGATCTCCGCTCCCAGGTTCCCATTTATGTCGCTTCTGCCAAGGCACTTCTCAAAGACCCGAACAAAGGTGGTGGTGATTCTAAAGTACTTGATGCATTAAATATTTTTAGTGAGAAAAAGATAGTAGATAATGAGATCGTCGTGCTTAGAAGCAATGATATAATGACTGATGTGGTAAAGCAATTGGATCTTTACGCCTCTGTATTCAACAAGGGAAACGTGCGCACTGAAGAGTTGTATAAGTCCAACTCTCCAGTTAGATTTCTTGCACTCAATAAAGACAGTTTTAATTTATGGGGCACTTATTTTTTTAGTATTAACTGGAAAAAAAATACACTCACAATTGATAATAAAAATGTTCCTTTCAATGGTATTTTTTTTATTAATGGAAATGGTATAAGGCTGGATATAAACGAGGATTACAATACTAATGTGGAAGGTAAAAATTTCTTTGTGAATTTTGCTCCTCCCTCCGGTGCTGCAGGCGGGCTTACAGGCGGACTTAAAGTGTCGCCCTATTCTTATTCATCCACCATACTCAATATTTCCTTTAATACTCCGGTTCCGGAAAAAGGCAGGGATATATTAAATAAGCTTTTCGAGATCTATAATATTAATGCAGTTGAGGATAAGAATCAAATCGCTGATAAGACAATGAATTTTATTGATGACAGGCTGAATCTCGTGACGATGCAATTAGATAGTGTCGAAAGAAAACAGGCTGCCTACCAGGCGAAAACAGAGGTGGTAGATTTAGGAAGCCAGGCCAGCACATATTTTGGAAAAGTTACTGATCTCGATAAACAAAACAGCCAGCTAGACTTACAGTTGGAGGCGCTCCAGGATCTGAATGGCTATGTAAGAGGAAAAGGAAAATTAACGGGTACCGTTCCCTCATTATCCATTATAAGTGACCCGACACTCTCTACCTTATTAAGTAAATTATATGATGCTGAAATAAATGTTGAAACTTTAAATAGAGTAACCGGCGAACAGAATGATGCAGCCGTGTTGGCAAGGGCGGAAGTAGGAAAAATCAAAAAGGACATTATGGAAAATATGTCCAACATTAGGAAAAATTTGATTTCTGTAAAAAGCCAGATAAATGGCCAGATCGCGAAAAGCAATAGCCTACTAAAAACCATTCCTGAAAAAGAAAGAGTCTTTTTAGATATCAGCCGACAGCAGGCAATTAAAAATAATATCTACACGTATCTTCTGCAGAAGAGAGAGGAAACGGCCATCTCAAGCGCATCAACCACTCCCGATTTAAAGGTGGTAGAATCACCCACTTCCTATGGGCCCATAAGCCCGGTGTCAAAGAACTTTTATTTGTCGGGCCTGATCATGGGTCTTCTTGCAGCAGCCTTCATTGTGTTATTAAAGGAAATGTTTAGCCGTAAAGTTCTCTTCCGCTCTGAGATTGAAGACAAATTAAAAATTCCGATCCTCGGTGAATTGGTGCAGGTACCTTCGAAAGATCCCATTGTGATTATGGAAGGAAAGCGCACGGTGATCGCCGAGCAGCTTCGATCTATAAGAACCAACCTTGCATTTATGGGATTGAGTGAAAAGAAAAATACACTCATGATCACCTCAAGTATTTCCGGAGAAGGAAAAAGTTTTGTGGCTATTAACCTGGCAATTAGTTTTACACTTACCGGAAAAAAAGTGGCATTGATGGAGATGGATCTGCGTAAGCCCAAACTGAGCAAGATATTAGGTGTCAAAAAAACACCAGGTATTTCCAGCTATCTCGTCGATAAAGCCAGAATAGATGATATTATTAAGGAGACTTCAATCCCCGGTTTGTCGGTTATCAGTGCGGGGCCTATTCCGCCGAATCCGACAGAACTGATATCAGGGCCTAAGTTTGCAGAACTGATGGCAGAATTACAGAATCGTTTTGACTATGTTTTCCTGGATACGGCACCGGTATCACCGGTTACAGATGCACAGTTATTGCAGAAATATGCAAACATTAATTTATTTGTGATACGGCATGCCGTAACACCACGTGTCTTTATTACTATGATCGAGGGATTGAACCAGACCAAGAAATTTGAGAACATGTGCCTTGTATTTAATGGAATCAAGCCCCGTGGCTTCCATATCTATGGCTATGGTTTTGGCGGCTACGGAAATGGTTATGGTTACGGCTATGGTTATGGCTACGGTTATGGTGGCGAATATGGTGGTGGCTATTACCTGGAAAATAGAACTGGAATTATGTCTTCGGTAAAAAAATTATTTCACATTAAATAATTTTTAAAAACCTTTTATGCAAAGCACTCAGTTAAAATTATATGTGACTGAGAGAGGCGAAGCCATGTGCGCGGTTGAAAATTGAATGTCAGCCTGCGCCTTTCGAGGGCAGGGTAGAAAGATGACAAATCATAAAAAAAAACTGAAAACTGAAATTATAAGAGACTGTCAGTCTGAGCTAATCGTTGGAGGAATAAAACTAAAACAATCATCAAAATATACAATAACCTCTAATTATAATTGAATGTCAGCCTGAGCCTGTCGAAGGCGTAAAAGAACGAGGCATTGTTTTTAGTAAGATAAATAAGAAACTTTCAGGATGCACCGGCTTCGACAAGCTCAGCCGACAAAGTCCTTAATTGCCGAATTTAATTAGGAATAAGATTTCGAAATATTTCACCAAATAGTTTTTTGAAACAACCAACCGATAAAAAATGGTACGTAGTCTACACCCGCCCGCGCTGGGAAAAAAAAGTAGTCAATTTATTTAATGAAAAAGGGATTGAAAATTACTGCCCGCTTAATAAAGTAACCAAACAGTGGAGCGACCGCAAAAAAGTTGTCGAGGAACCTATTTTTAAAGGATACGTTTTCGTAAAAGTGAGTGAAGATGAAAAATGGAAAGTCGCTTCAGTCAACGGTGTGCTCAATTATATTTATTGGCTCGGAAAGCCTGCAGTAGTTAGAGATGAGGAAATAGCAACCATTCGCAAATTCCTTAATGAATTTGATAATGTAGAAGTAAGCAAGAATGATATTCATACCGACACTAAAGTTCGAATCGTGCAGGGTGTTTTGATGAATTATGAAGGAATGGTCATCGAAGTATTTGGCAGCCGCGCAATTGTAAAAATAGAAAGCCTCGACCTCAGCATCAGCGCACACTTTGATAAAAAAAATCTGGAGATTATTTAATAAGTAGGAAGTCCACTCTCGAAAGGTGTCAGGCCACTGATTGCGAATTCTAAAAATAATTTCGAAAGCAAGTGGCCAGACACCTAAAAATGGCAGCGTTAATCATCAATAAGAGAATAATTTTTAAATATAGGTTACTGTCAATCTGAGCCTGTCGAAGATGAAATAGAACGACATTTTTTTTGCGGGCAGAAAATAAAACTCTCAGGATGCACCGCCTTCGATCACAGCTCCCGATTGTTTCGGGGCGCTCTGGCTGACAACGAAAGGCAAAAGATGAAGAAAAGAAATGCCGCAAGGCAAAAGACCTGAGAAATGTTTACAATTAAAAAATTAAATGAGATTGCCGCGCGCGATAAGAACATACTTCCAATTCGTGATTCTACTGCGCTCGCAATGACGCAACCCGGGTGAGGGATTGAATAGCAACATAATCTAACTATATGTTATTATTCATTTTTCAGCCTGACCTGTCCCGATTATTTCTTCAAGCGATCCGCAAATTGGAGACTGCGATTAAAGGCCAAATAGAACGATTCTTAAAACAAAAATCCATTTGAATAAAAATTCCAAAATATACGTCGCCGGCCACCGCGGCCTCGTCGGTAGCGCAATCTTACGTGCCCTGCAAAAAAGCGGGTACACTAACCTGTTAGTAAAGACCTCATCCGAAGTAGACCTGCGCGACCAACACGCCGTGGCTGATTTTTTCAAAATAGAAAAACCGGAATATGTTTTTCTTGCTGCTGCAAAGGTTGGTGGCATCATCGCCAATAAAGAAAACCCTGCTACATTTATTTATGATAATTTGTGTATTCAGAATAATGTAATTCACCAATCGTATGCAAATGGTGTAAAGAAATTATTATTCCTTGGAAGCAGTTGCATATATCCAAAATTATCAGCTCAACCCATAAAAGAAGAATATCTTTTAAGTGGCTACCTGGAACCAACGAACGATGCATATGCTATCGCCAAGATCGCGGGAATAAAAATGTGCCAGTCTTATCACCAGCAATATGGTTGCAATTTTATCAGTGCCATGCCGACTAATTTATACGGCCCCGGCGATAATTATGATTTGCACAATTCTCACGTGCTTCCCGCTTTGATAAAAAAATTCCATGATGCCAAAATAAACGGCGATAAAGAAGTGACTGTCTGGGGATCCGGAAATCCGCGAAGAGAATTCCTGCATTCTGATGATGCCGCTGCTGCATGTTTATTCTTAATGGAAAATTATGACAGCCCCGAAATTCTGAATGTCGGTGTAGGCAAGGATATTTCTATCAGCGAGCTTGCACAATTGATAAAGAAAAT
>JBDTXP010000163.1:0-5385 GCA_040006135.1 Ginsengibacter sp.
AAGTTGCAGCAGAAAAACTGTCTTACCTCACATTTTCAGGAATAGATGAAAAAACAACCAGAGATATAGCCTCAAATTTTAAAACACCTTATCTCAATACACTTTACAATACAGATATCTTTGGCGTGCAATATGCGGCAGTACTCAAAAACATTTACGCTATTGGCGCGGGTATAGCACATGGCCTTGATTATGGTGATAATTTTTTAAGTGTATTAATTGCCAACAGTGCAGATGAAATGGCCGGGTTTTTAAAGAAGGCGGTTAACCATTCAATAGAAGTGGGTAGCATTAATAATAAATTGAATTCAGAAAAAGATAAAATCACTAATTATGCTGCCTCAGTTTATCTTGGAGATCTTTTAGTAACATGCTATTCTTTATACAGTCGCAACCGCACATTTGGAAATATGATTGGCAAAGGATATTCAGTGCAGTCGGCACAGTTAGAATTAAGCATGGTGGCCGAGGGATATAATGCCAGCCGATGTATGTTTTTAATAAATGAAAAAGTAAAAGCGCCAATGCCCATTGCCTCCACTATTTATAAAATATTATGGAATGAACTTCCTGCAGACGAAGGTTTTACCGAAATTGAAAGTATCTTAGTTTAACATTTATACCTCATCACCCGGAAAATATAATCCGTTGAAATATTGCCTGATCATTTTTTTATTTGTTGTTGCCCTGGCAAGTTGTAAAAAAGACAGTTTTATTACCAGCCCCGATGCAAGCCTTTCCACAAGCCGTGATTCACTTTTTTTTGATACAGTTTTTACGTCTATCGGGTCAGTAACACAATCATTTAAAATATATAATAACAATAATCAAAAATTAAATATCTCCCAGGTAAAGCTTGCCGGTGGCAGCGCTTCACCCTTTAAAATTAATATTGACGGCACTCCGGGTCCTCAACTAAACAATATAGAAGTCAATGCTAATGATAGCCTTTATATTTTCGTTCAGGTGAATGTTGATCCTACCTCAGGTACACTTCCATTTATTCTCAGCGATAGTATACAGATTGATTACAATGGAAACAAGAGATTTGTTCAACTACAGGCCTATGGACAAAATGCTCATTTTTTAAGGAACGAAACTATCAGGCAATTTACTGTCTGGAATGGCTCTGACTTGCCTTTTGTAATTCTTGGTGGACTTCGTGTAGATACAGGAGTTATACTTCATCTTACAGCAGGAGTCAAAGTTTATTTCCATGCCGATGCTCCCTTAATTGTAGATGGTAGCTTAGAGGTAAATGCTACTGCAATTAATCCAACAATTTTATCCGGCGACCGGACTGATGCCGATTATAAAAACCTGCCGGCAAGTTGGCCGGGTATCATTTTCAGAAACGCCAGCAAAAAAAACTGGTTGATTCATGCAACCATTAAAAATGCGTACCAGGGAATTGTATCGCAGGGATTATCTGCAGTGAATCCAAAAGTCTCTTTATCGCAATGTGTTATTAGTAATGCATACGATGCCGGTATTCTTGGTGTGAGCACAAGTATTTATGCTGATAATTGTCTTGTAAGTAATTGTGGGTCCAACATTAATCTGGTATATGGTGGTGACTATCGTTTTGTAAATTGTACTGTAGCCAGTTATGGCAATTTTTATGTGCCTCATAAAACGCCTGTTCTACAAGTGGCAGATTATATTTCTCAAAATAATATTATATACACCGCGCCATTAAATGCTTCTTTCATTAATAGTATTTTTTGGGGAGATTTTGGAAGCGTAGATAATGAAGTATTAGTAGAAAAAAAAGGTCCTGGTCCATTTTCCGTTTTATTTGATCATGTATTGTATAAGTCAAAAACTGATCCTTCCTTTTCTACGTTAAATGCAGTTTTAAAAAATATACCTCCTTTATTTGACAGCATAAATACAACAAAATCTATTTACGATTTTCATTTTACGAAAAGCCCAAATGCCCCTGCGATTAATGCAGGAATACCCACAATATTTGGAAGAGACCTGGAGGATAAAGTAAGGGATGCGCAGCCGGACCTCGGATGCTATGAAAAATAATAATTGAAACGACTTTCTGCCTATCATAATCCATTGGCTTCCATTTAAATAAAATAAATGAAAATTCTTGCCCTTAGCAGTTCGAAAACTGGAACCTCACCTTACCTGGCAACTGCTCTACCATATCTAAAAGATTTTTTGGGTGAGAAGAAAATTACAATAGCCTTTATCCCTTTTGCTTCTACCGGAAGCCACAAGGAATACTTTTTAAAAGTGAAAAATGCTTTTAAGGATTTCCCCTATATCATCAAAATGGCGACACCGCAGAATTGCGTTCAGTTGGTTGAAGAGTGTAACGCAATTATAATTGGAGGAGGTAACACTTTTAAATTGCTCCACGATCTGTATGAATATAAATTAGTTAATATCATTCGAAGAAAAGTTGCAAATGGTACTCCATTTATTGGCTGGAGTGCAGGATCGAATATTACAGGCCTTACTATTGGCACCACCAATGACATGCCCATCATTCAGCCAAAAAGTTTCAAGGCTTTATCTTTTTTTCCTTTTCAAATAAACCCACATTATTTCAACGTCGCAATTCCCGGGTTCAATGGTGAAACGCGTGACATGCGGATCAATGAATTTCTCCAATTGAATCCTGATAAAAAAGTTATTGGATTACCTGAAGGAACTGCGTTAATATTAACGGATAATAAATTAAAATTCAAAGGCAATGTGCCGGGCATTGTTTTTCAAATGAAAAATAAAATGACATTTATTAAAACAGAAATTTTACCGGATGAGGAATTAAAACTTATTTAAAAAAATTCCATTTATTATTTATAGAGGAATTTATAAAAAAAAGAAATCCTATATAGAAGTATTACATTTTTCAACAAAAATCATCTTGTAAAGTATATAGAAATTTATCGGGTGGATATTTATTTACGGAAATTTTATTTGCTGTAGCGCATCCTGCGTCTCTTCTACCGGCCGCTGGCAGGTTTTATTTTCACACACGTAGATCATTGTTTTTCCTTTCATTAATTTATTTTCCAGCAAGGGAAGCGTACCCACGCTGGCACCTCCGAGATAAATTGTATTTGGCAGAAAGTGTTTTTGCATAGCTGCAAGTTTTTGTTGCCATGCATCTCCTGAAATCGCTACTTCATAAGGTGGTCTAATTTGTAAAGCCATTACCTGTGCCCAATTACTGTAATAGCCAGGATTTTTTTGAATATTAGCGGCCACATTTTTCACCATCTGCCCAGATTGGTCTTCATACTTCTTATTCTCAAAATAAAGACTCAACAGTAAAAGATTTTTGGCCATCTCACTATTTGATGCTGGAATCACATTATCTGTAACTTCCATTTTGCGGGCAATTAAGTCACTATATTGGTCATCTGTATAAAAAAACATCCCGGAGGTTTTATCATAAAAATGATTTTCAACATAACTGTTTATGTTGTTGGCCTTTTGTAAATACGATTCATCAAAAGTTACCTGGTAATAATTGATCAACGTGTTAATTAAAAAAGCGTAATCATCAAGGAAGGCAGGGATAGTTGCGGTATCGTTTTTATAATTTCTGTAAATGCCACCGTTTTTAGCTTCTATATTTTTTAAAAGAAAACTTATATTTTTTTGTGCCAGCAAAAGAAAATCTTTTTCTCCAAAAGCACGGTAAGCATCAATAAGACCTTTATCCATTAATGCATTCCAGCAAGTTAATATTTTATCATCCGTATTGGGACGCACTCGCTTTTCTCTTTTATCAAAAACAATACGCTTTAATGTATTTATTTTTTCAAGCAGCTGTTCCTGGGTCAGGCTATATTTTTTTTCAATATTTTGTTTACCCACATTCATGTCGGGAATATTCTCTCCATTTTCCCAATTACCATTTTGTGTGATGCCAAAATATTCTATAAAAAGAGGAGCATCATTACCAAGAATTTTATTGATCTCATCTTTTGTCCACACGTAATATTTCCCTTCCTTTCCTTCGCTATCTGCATCCAGCGAGGAATAAAATCCTCCATCAGGTGAAGTGAGTTCACGTTTTACAAAAGCTACTGTTTCATAAATTATTCTTTTATAAAGCGGATTTGCAGTTACCTGGAATGCGTGTGCATAAAGGCTTACAAGTTGTGCATTATCATAAAGCATTTTCTCAAAATGAGGAGCATGCCACGAAGGATCGGTTGCATAGCGGGAAAAGCCACCTCCAATCTGATCATAGATTCCGCCACGGGCCATATTATCCAGCGTTGTTTCAACCGTTTTGAGTGATTCTTTATTGTTGCTTAAATAATAATATTGTAAAAGATATTCCCAGATGGAAGGCATCGGAAATTTCATAGCGCCGGTAGTGCCACCTTTATGGCTATCAATATTTTTTTTGAGTGTGTCAAATATTTCATCCAGGTTTTTTGCACTATAAGAAACATTGCTTTTATTCAATGGTACATTTTCAATATCTCTTATTCCCTTTGCAACGTTATTGGCCTGGTCCTGCAATTTGGATCTATCAGTTTTATATAAATTTGTAAAGTATTCCAGCAATTGTATCCAGTTTGCCTTTGGAAAATAAGTGCCTGCAAAAAATGGTTTACCATCGGGCATGGCCAGTGCATTTAGCGGCCAGCCACCATTTCCATTGATGAGATATGCAGCATTCATATATATTTGATCTACATCAGGTCGCTCCTCCCTGTCCACTTTAATACAAACAAAATTTTTATTCATAATATTGGCAACCACAGTGTCTTCATAACTTTCGTGCTCCATTACATGACACCAATGGCAGGCCGCATATCCAACACTGATAAGTAACATTTTATTTTCTTCCTTTGCCTTATTGAGTGCTTCGGGCCCCCATGGATACCATTCAACAGGATTGTGGGCATGTTGCAAAAGGTAAGGGCTTGTGGAATGTATTAACTCGTTAGTATACATAAATTTTTCAGTTTGTTTTGTGGAATTATTTTGTGCGCATGAGACCATGCTAAAAAGCAGGACAAATAAATACAGTACAGGTGTTCCTTTGCATAGCATCTTCAAGTGTTTATTTCCGCATCCAACCTCCTAAAGGTAATCGAATCCAAGGCGTCAGAAAAACCATAAAATTTTTTAGAAATGTTTTATTCTTTAGGTGCTGAAGGTTTTAATCAGCTAAAAATAATTAAAAGTCTAAACTTTTACCAAAGCTCTTCCTAACACTTTTCCTTTTATATTTTCCATTGTAAATTGCATATCCTATGCCGTTTCAACTTAATTCATCTTATAAGCCTGCCGGAGATCAGCCGCAAGCAATTGATCAGCTTACAAAGGGTATTTTGGAAGGAGAAAAATACCAGACATTACTCGGCGTAACTGGAAGTGGCAAGACTTTTACTATGG
>JBDTXP010000164.1:0-5375 GCA_040006135.1 Ginsengibacter sp.
AAAGATATTTTTGCTGAACTGGAATTTAAAACGCTCGGAAAAAGAATTCTCGGTGAAGAATACAATGTATTTGTTGTAGAAAAGGTGATGGTGCAGACGGACTTGTTTGGAAATGCAATGGAGATACCTTTTCCAAATCCGAAAGAAGAAAAAGTTATTGAAGAAGAAAAGCCAGGACTGGCCGCGGATAAAAATATAAACAATACACCACATACTTATCATCTGGTAGAAACAGAAGCTGAAATTGAAGCATTAGTTAAACTGTTACAAAATGAAAAAGAAATTTCCTTTGATACGGAAACCACAGGCATTGATGCAAATGAAGCGGATCTTGTAGGAATAAGTTTTTCTTTTAAAAACAATGAAGGTTACTATGTTCCATGCCCCGATGATGAAGCTACTACACGAAAGATTTTAAATTTTTTCAAGCCACTGTTTGAAGATGAATCTATTACCTGGGTTGGTCAGAATATTAAATATGATATCCTGATAATGAAATGGTATGGAGTAGAATTAAAAGGCAAATTATTCGACACTATGCTAATGCATTATGTGATAGAAAGCGAAGGCCGTAGAAATATGGATTTGCTTAGCGCTCAATACCTTGGTTATGTACCTGTCTCCATAACAGAATTGATTGGCAAGAAAGGAAAATCACAGGGCACGATGCGCGACGTGGAAATAGAGAAGGCTAAAGAATATGCCGTAGAGGATGCTGATATAACGCTACAGCTTAAGAAGGCATTTTTTCCAAAGCTAAAAGTAAAGCAGGTGGAAAGAGTTTTTCATGAAGTGGAATCTCCTTTAATAAAAGTGCTTGCTGATATGGAATTTGAAGGGGTCAATATTGATATGGATTTCCTGAATGTTTATTCCAAAGAGTTGGAAATAGAAGCGGCAAAAAGTGAAGCCACTGTTTACGAGCAGGCAGGAATTAAATTTAATCTTGCATCCCCAAAACAATTAGGTGAAGTACTTTTTGAAAAAATGCAGATTGGTGATAAAGTAAAGAAGACTAAAGGTGGACAGCATGCTACGGGAGAAGATGTATTATTAAAGCTGGCAAAAGAGAATCCAATCGTTGAACATATTCTTAATTTTCGAGAGCTCACTAAATTAAAATCAACTTATGTAGATGCACTTCCACAATTGGTAAATAAAAGAACGAATAGGGTTCATACCTGTTATGGGCAAGCGATAGCTGTTACCGGTAGGTTAAGTAGTAATAACCCTAACCTGCAAAATATTCCAATTCGCACAGCACGTGGCCGTGAAATAAGAAAAGCTTTTGTGCCACGCGATAGCGATCACCTGATCATTTCTGCAGATTATTCTCAAATAGAATTACGCATCGTTGCGGCAATCAGCGGTGATGAGGCTATGAGTGCCGCTTTCAGGGAGGGCAAGGATATCCATACGGCAACAGCTTCAAAAGTTTTTGGCGTAGCCGAAGAAGAGGTGACTAAGGAAATGAGGTATAGAGCTAAGAGCGTGAATTTTGGAATTATTTATGGACAAAGTGCTTTTGGCCTTGCAGAAAATATCAGCGTGAGCAGGACTGAGGCAAAAGAAATTATTGACGCCTATAAAAAAGAATTTTCAGGTATACAAAAATTCATGGATGCAACAATACAATTTTGTAGGGATAACGGTTATGTAGAAACGCTAATGGGCCGAAAGAGGTGGCTAAAAGATATTACCTCTTCTAACTGGACGGTGCGTGGATTCGCGGAAAGAAACGCCATTAATTCTCCTATACAGGGCAGCGCTGCAGATATGATAAAGCTGGCGATGATCAACATTCACAGGGAGTTCAAAAGGAAAAATTTTAAATCGAGAATGATCCTGCAGGTGCATGACGAATTGGTATTTGATGCATATAAACCGGAAGTGGAAGAGATAAAAATATTGATTTTAAAAGAGATGAAAAACGCCATGAAACTTCCTAATGATGTACCGGTAGAAGCAGAGCTAGGCCAGGGTGATAACTGGCTTGAGGCGCATTAATCTATAAACACAATTTTATGACTCCATCACTTATTTATTGCTACGACGCCTACTGCGGTTGGTGCTATGGTTTTAGTGAGGTCATCAAAAAGATCGCTTCTGAATATAAAGGCATATTAGAATTTGAAGTGTTTTCAGGCGGCATGGTACTTACTGAAACACCTGTTCCCATTAGTGCTACAGCAAATTTTATTAAAGATTCTTATAAACGTATTGAAGAACTCACAGACGTAAAATTTGGTGAAGATTATCTGTGGCATATTAATCATCCTGAAGCAAGTGATTGGTTTCCAAATTCGGAAAAGCCTGCGATAGCAATGTGCATCTTTAAAGAATATTTTCCTGATCTGCAGATCAGCTTTGCTGCGGACTTGCAATTTGCACTTCACTTTGAAGGCCGCGACCTTACTGATGACGAATCCTATCGTTTACTGCTGGATAAATATAATATTCCCGCTGAAGAATTTTATGAAAAACTGAATGATGAGGAATATAAGGAGCAGGCTCATTATGAGTTTGCACTTTGTAAACAATTGAACGTTTCTGGTTTTCCTTCAGTGTTCATTCAAACTGCAGAGACTAAATTTTACCAGGTGGCACAAGGCTGCACAGATTATGAGAGTTTAAAGGAAAGAATAGATAAGGTAGTCACCAAAGAATGAGGAATTTTTTGCTAATTTGCCAGGCTATTCCAAAGCTTGATCAGCAACGGGTTTTTTAGGTCCCCGTGTAATACGCTGAATAAGTTTTATTGCTCCAAAAACTACTCCTGCCAAACCTATAACAAGTACTACAATTGATAAGCTTTCACTTCCCGAGCAGGCAATATTGCACGATAACGCACCGACACCCATAGCGACAAGTCCGGCAAGTAATACAATACCTATAATCGCCCACGTCTTTTGCGATTTTGACATTTCTTTATATGCCTTTCTGTATGCTTTTATACGCTGCCTTAAATTTTTTGAAGAATGATTTACAGTTGTTGGCTTAATTATCCTGGAAGGATGATATACAATATTTGAGGCCATTAAAGGCTGAGGCATATTTTGTATTGAATTGGTATTATTTCCAAGCAAAATGACGAACATAAAAGTAGAAACAATCAAAAGCAAATCATTAAATTTCTTCGTGAAATATAAATTTTTATAAAGGCTTTTATTTTTCCGCGGATAAAAAATATACCCAACTATAGTTAAGGTGATAGGTATTAAAATAAGTGACGGATTAAATATTCCTGTTATGGAGTGGAGTAGATCACCTAAAAACAAACCGGCTGCATTCAAAAATAAAAATCCTATAATGATTAAAACGCGGGCAGCAGACTTATGTCCACGTGCCCAAAATGAAATTTGTTTCATGGCTTTAGTTTTTGATAAACTAAAGTTATAAATATTACATTACAATTAAATTTAATTTCGTTTAAATCTTTAAAAATTAATTGCGCTTCATTTGTTGCAAAAAATCATTGAGTCCTGACATATTTTTAATATCTCTTACTACTAATATACCATTTTTTCCTACCTGTTTTAATTTGGCTTTATTGGTTTTCGTTTGGATAAAATCGAGGATGCGCTCAAATGTTTTACTCTGAAAATAGGGTGATTCAGGGTTTGGAACAAAAAAGCATTTAAGCGTTTCATTTTTCAATATTATTCTTTCAAAGCCAAGCTCTACAGCCACTTTGCGACATCGAACAGTCGTAAAAAGATCTTCAGTTTGCGGCGGTATTGAGCCAAACCTATCTTCCATTTCTTTATGCAATTCCATTAATTCATTTTCATTCGCGCAATTATCAAGGCGTGAATATAGGCTTAGTCGTTCTGTAATACTTTCTACATATTCATCAGGAATCAACACTTCCAGGTCAGTATCTATCGAGCAATCCGAAACAAAATCATCCTGTCTTTGAATTTCTTCTTTGAACAAATCTTTAAACTCTGTTCTTTTCAATTCACGGATCGCTTCATCTAATATTTTCTGGTACATTTCAAAACCAATCTCTGCAATAAAACCACTTTGTTCGCCACCAAGCATATTTCCTGCGCCTCTAATATCAAGATCCCGCATCGCTATCTGGAAGCCGCTTCCAAGATCGCTGTATTGTTCAAGTGTATTAAGCCTTTTGCGGCTGTCCGCCGTTAAGGTGCTCATTGGTGGCGCCAACAAATAGCAAAATGCTTTTTTATTACTGCGTCCCACACGCCCGCGTAATTGGTGCAGATCACTCAAGCCAAAGTGATGCGCATTATTGATGACGATCGTATTTACATTAGGAATATCCACGCCACTTTCTATAATGTTAGTACAGATCAGTACATCATATTTTTTATCAATAAAATCTAAAATGGTCTCTTCTAATTTCGCTCCTTCTAATTGACCGTGCGCATATGCAATGCTAAGATCCGGACAAAGCGATTGAATGAGATTTTTCATTTCCAGCAAACCCTGAACGCGGTTATGAATAAAAAATACCTGCCCACCTCTTTCCACTTCAAAGTAAATGGCCTCTCTTATAAATTCCTGGTTGAATTGATGAACTTCTGTTTGGATAGGTTGCCTGTTTGGCGGTGGCGTATTGATGATGCTAAGGTCACGCGCACCCATAAGACTGAATTGTAAAGTTCTTGGGATAGGCGTCGCTGTTAGTGTAAGTGAGTCAACGGAAGTGCGCAACTGTTTCAACTTTTCTTTTGCAGCTACACCAAATTTCTGTTCTTCATCTATCACCATCAATCCCAGGTCTTTAAATTTTACTTCTTTACCCAACAAGGAATGCGTGCCTATGATAATATCAATTTTTCCTTCTTGCAATTTTAGCATTGTTTCCTTCCTTTCTTTTGCACTTTTAAACCGGTTAATGTAATCTATCGTAACCGGAAAGTCAGCCAATCTTTCACTGAAAGTTTTGTAATGCTGGTAAGCAAGGATAGTGGTAGGAACTAATACAGCGGCTTGTTTGCCATCAAGACAAGTTTTAAATGCCGCACGAATTGCCACCTCTGTTTTACCAAAACCTACATCACCACAAATCAACCGGTCCATGGGAGAATTTTTTTCCATGTCGATTTTTACATCTTCAACTGCTTTGCCCTGGTCAGGCGTGTCTTCATACATAAAGGACGCCTCTAATTCTGTTTGCATATAATTATCCGGCGCATGCGCAAATCCTTTCTGGCTTTTTCTTACTGCATATAATTTTATCAGATCTGTAGCGATATCTTTTACCTGCTTCTTGGTTTTATCTTTTAATTTATTCCAAACATCACTTCCGAGTTTATTCATTTTCGGCACCGTGCCTTCTTTTCCACTGTACTTACTTATTTTATGTAAAGAAGAAATATTTACATAAAGCAGATCATGATTTT
>JBDTXP010000165.1:0-5308 GCA_040006135.1 Ginsengibacter sp.
AGCTTTTGGTTTGCAGTTCTTGCTCTTACAGTTTTACCGTTAGGGCCAAATACTAAAACATCTACAGGATTTTTTTCAATGAAATTGTCAATAACTTTTTCATCATCACCACCGAGTATCTGTTCAAAATAATTCTCACTCATTTGCCCGTGCTTTTCAAGATATTGAACAGCAAGGTTTATTTTATCGCGTGCATCACCAATTTGGTCTGGTGCACCGCTCAATTTTATTTGAGTGCCGCGGCTTAAAATTTTTACAAGAGGGAATTTTTTCTTTAGGATATCCAGTTTTCCATTATTTACTCCGAAGAATTCAATAGGGTTTACACTTTCGAGGTTAATTATCGTCTCAGTCAATAGGTGTAGTTTTTAGGGTGAGGGTATGGTTTCAAACCAAATTTATACAATGGATTTTGATATACTAAATTAATTATTCACATTAAGTTGAAAAGTTAAAATATGATACTATTCAGGTATAATTATAAATTCTTAAGCCCTATAATTAAGCTTGAAAATTTAAGTAATTTTTGAGGTAATTTTTTTTTCGATAATTTCGAGAATAAATATCAATTATGAAAAAGAGTTTTTGTGTTGTGATAGCGGCAATAGCAACTATTATTATCTCCCAGGCATTTACCACCGCTCATGCACCTCGTTGGAAAAACCTGCACATTCTGCCACAAGATATTTCAGAGGATAATCTTGACAGCATCATGCATCATTTTACTGCCGCACTCAATGTGAAATGTAATTTCTGCCACGTTAGAAATAAAGAAACAGATAAAATGGACTTTCCCAATGATTCTAAGGGCGAGAAGTTAGTTGCCAGGAAAATGATGGTAATGGCCATTGACATTAATAAAAATCATTTTCAGCCCATGGAAGATGAATGGAAAAAAGGTGAGGGACAAACTATTACAACTATAGCGGCAGCAGATTCTGCGCAATATATGCTGAAGTATGTTACATGCTATACCTGCCATCATGGTTCAGCTCATCCAGATAGGTTTCCTCCAAAACATGAAGAGCTTCCAAAGAATCCAAAACCTTAATTTGTAAATTATATTATCAAAAATATTTATTTCGTATAAATTCTGTTATATTGGATTGATATTAATAAAAGATTACTACCAAACTAAAAATTTACAAAATGCAAGAAGGAAATGTTTCAGAAAAGACAACAGTTCAACCTCTTTGGTTAACAGTTTTGAGAATACTTTTAGGTTTTATCCTGGTATGGAAAGGCCTTGTATTTATAAGAGATTATTCATTACTGCAAAACTACATTACTGAAACGGGTGTCGGATTTTTATCTCAGAATGCAAATGCGCTTGCTTTTGTTGTCTCATACCTCAGCTTATTGTCCGGCCTTTTCATAGCAAGCGGCCTATGGACTAAATTATTTTCTGCTATACAAATACCCATTTTGATAGTTGCAGTATTCTTTGTGAATATAAAGGGATTTGGAGAAAGCCCATTCGAAACTGTTTTATCAATCATTACACTCTTACTGCTTATATTATTTGTAATAAAAGGTAGTGGTAAATTATCAGCAGATGAATTTTTTCGGACTTATTATAAAGCAGGGACTGAGAAAGGAAAAACTAAAGAATTTTTCAAATCTTAAATTTTCAAAGATAGATTTAGTATTAAATAAAAAGACTCCTGTTTTGCAGAAGTCTTTTAATTAAATGATCCTGGGTACTTTTGATTTTTCAGGATTTGGCTGCGGCTCTTTTAAAGCCGGTTTTCTTTGGGGTAATGATTTTGTTATCTTTCTTTTGGTTTGGATTTAAAAAACAAGAAGCTGACTGATATCGGATTTTGGTTTTTCCCGGATTAAAGGAATAATTTTTTTCAATGGATTTGGATTCGTCCCCGTTTTTTAAGCGGGATGATTAATGCTTGAACATCAATCAACTTCTGATACAAAAGTATAGCCGCAGCGCTTCGCTGGCAAGCGCAAGATTTCTTAATTTTCAGTTGCTCATAATTACGGTTGCTATCGTATTTTATCTATTAACTTTTAGCGTATTAATACGTTTTTAGCTTAAGAATAATTTTAAAAATGAAAACTATTCACCTTATAATTTCCGGAAAAGTACAGGGAGTTTTTTTTAGGGTATCAGCTAAGAGGATGGCACAAGGATTAAAACTAACAGGTTGGGTAAAAAATACAGTGGAAGGCAATGTAGAAATTATAGTTAGTGGGGAAGAGAAAGTATTGGAAAACTTTGTTGAATGGTGCAATAAGGGCCCAGAAAATGCCTATGTAAAGGATGTGAAAATTAATATTAGCCCATATCAGCCATTTGATTCATTCGAAATTCTAAGAAAAATTACCGATTGATAGAAGAATTACTGTGAAGATGGCTGCAAAAAAATATTTACCTTTGCGCTTCTAAAAAAAAGCCTTTTGTCATGGTGGATCTTGATGATTTCGACCCCAATTCTGTGGGTAATCCTAATAATAATATTTTTGGTTTACCCTTTACCGAAGAGAATGCCAAATTGGTTCTACTACCTGTACCCTGGGAAGTTTCCGTAAGTTATAGACCTGGTACTGCGCGGGCTTCAGAACATGTTTGCAAAGCAAGTCTCCAGATTGATTTAATTGATGATGATCTCATTGATGGATGGAAGCATGGTTTTTACATGAGGTCCGCTGATAAAAATATTTTACTTAAAAGTGATTATCTACGCAAAGAAGCTGAATTATATATCCATTATATTTCTGAAGGGGAAAAAGTAGCTGACAACAAATTTATGTGCCGGGTGTTAAAAGAAATTAATGAAGGAAGCGTTTTTTTAAATAACTGGGTGTATGAGCAAACAAAAGAACTTTTAAATAAAGGAAAGCTCGTAGGTATTCTCGGAGGCGATCACAGTACCCCGCTTGGTTTCTATAAAGCAATCGCCGAGAAGCATGGCTCATTTGGTATTTTACAAATTGATGCACATTGTGATTTGCGTAAAGCCTACGAAAATCTTATTTATTCACATGCATCAATCATGTATAATGCGCTGGAAGAAATTCCCGAAGTAACAAAGCTCGTGCAAGTTGGAGTACGTGATTATTCTCCCATTGAACTTCAATATATTAATGAAAGCAATGGCCGCGTTGTCACCTATTTTGATAAAAATATTAAAGTTCGAAGTTACGAAGGCGAGCCATGGAAAGTTGTTGTTGACGAAATAGTGAAGCAGCTTCCTGAAAAAGTTTATATCAGTTTTGATATTGATGGCCTTGATCCAAAACTTTGTCCGAATACAGGTACGCCTGTTCATGGTGGCCTGGAAGCACAACAAGTATTCTATCTTTTCAGGCAGGTATTAAAGAGTGGCAGGCATTTAATAGGCTTCGACCTTAACGAAGTAGGCACAAGTAATAATGATTGGGATGAGAATGTAGGTGCGCGTGTTTTATTTAAGTTATGTAATC
Source organism: Ginsengibacter sp. (assembly GCA_040006135.1). Classification (GTDB taxonomy): domain Bacteria; phylum Bacteroidota; class Bacteroidia; order Chitinophagales; family Chitinophagaceae; genus Ginsengibacter. The sequence continues at coordinate 3,442 of JBDTXP010000165.1, forward strand.
TTATGATCGCATCAAACCTGGAACATGAATGATTTTCAAATAATTTTAAGAAATAAAAAAATCAAATCGTACCGTTTAATAGGCTTCATAATTCTGCTTATTAATACCGCCTTTTTATTTATTATTTTATGGTCACCAATGAAAAGATCTGCTGCAATCTTATCACTTGTAATTCTGGGTCTTTATTTTTTATTTCAATGGAATTATATCAGGAAAGGCAAGCAGGCATTTTTTTTTAATGAATTTATTTTTTTTATACTTGGTATTTGTTGGATCAATTTAGAAAATTATTATGCATTTGCAGTCAATTTTGTAATTGGTGTTTTATTTTACCTGGCAATTCAAAAATTATCAGTCATTTTTAGTGGCAAAGTAGTAACCCTGAATTTTTTCCCTAAAAAAGAATACGAATGGAACCAATTCTCAAATGTTGTTTTAAAGGATGGAATATTGACATTAGATTTTAAAAATAATAAATTATTTCAAGGAGAAATAGAAGATGATACCTTGATCAAAGAGCGCGAATTTAATTCATTTGTAAAAACACAATTGGTAAAGCAATAAATTATTATCATGGCAATAGTGCCTCTACTTTTATACTCTGATGGAAAGGGAAATATCTTTGAAGATGAGTCCCTGCTTGCCTGCGGCAGAAGTGGGTGGGATGCCATGGAAGTGCCTTCTGAAGATTGGATAGAATTACCGAAAGGTGGCCAGCTATATGAATTGCCCGGCCGTAGAGGAATTGGTATAGATGTAAATAATGGTCAAATGCGTCTTTGTGAAAAAGGATGGGCCGTAGCCGCTTTTATTCCACCCGCTTATACAGGATGTTTTCTTGCTGCCTATGAATCATTACCACATGCAGAAACACTTCCATTATTTTGCTACACTGCTGCGGGTTGGCACAACGATAAATTTTATGTAACTGCATTACGCATTGAGCAGGATATCCGCCAGGAAGCCGAGGGATTTAATGAACACATTATCGATGAAGGTGTGGACCATTTTTTAAATGTCTATCCGCACAACAGGTTGGTAAAGCATCTTGCAGAAAATTGTTGCAAAACTTATGAATGCCCGGCTTCCAGGAATTATTTCATGGGCAGATGGGAATGCCCGGTGCCTACTTCGCCTGCCTGCAATGCAAATTGTATCGGATGTATTTCCTTTCAACCTGTTGAAGAAACAATTACTTCAACGCAGGATAGGCTTACATTTAAACCTACAGCAGAAGAGATAATAGAATATACGGTTCCACATTTGGAAACAGCGCCCTACCCCATCGTAAGTTTTGGACAGGGTTGTGAAGGTGAGCCCTTACTGATGTACAAAACAATTGCAAAAGCAATTGTGGAAATAAGGAAGCATACTGATAAAGGGAGCATCAACATTAATACGAATGGCAGCGATCCTATTGCCGTAAAAGAATTATGTGAAGCAGGCCTGAACAGTATTAGGGTAAGTACCAATTCAGTGAGAGCTGCAGTATATGAGCCCTACTACAGGCCGAACAATTATCATTTTGAAGATCTTGCAAAAAGTCTGAAAGTAGTTGCAGACTTCGGTGGCTGGTCCAGCATTAATTATTTTGTCTTTCCAGGAATAACTGATAGCGTAGAAGAATATGAAGCGCTTAGGAAATTTATAGAAGATACATCATTAAAAATGATTCAGTGGCGTAATTTTAATATTGACCCCGACTGGTACCTGGAAAAAATAAATATGGTTGATAGTGGTCCCGCGATTGGTGTCAGGCAAATGATGGAATTATTGAGAGAAGAATTTCCTGATTTGAAATTCGGGTATTTTAATCCTTCTATTGAAAGAATTAAAGGAAATTTTGAAAACGATTTTGCAAGGTGAT
>JBDTXP010000166.1:0-5304 GCA_040006135.1 Ginsengibacter sp.
GAATACTTCTTGCAGCCTGCGTACCGGAATAATCAAATTCGCACGCCTGACCAATTACAATAGGGCCTGAGCCAATTATTAAAACAGACTTAATAGATTTATTTAACGGCATTGGATAAAAATGAGGTCGCCAAAAGTAGCAATTTTTTGAAAGGATTTTACATAAAAAAAGGTCGCCTCTTTCAAGACAACCTAAATTATTTAAAAATTAAAATGCTTTATTTATCCCACCAAAGATGATCCGTACGTAGATATGCAGGCACGTTGCCACCATTACGCGTAGTTTCAGTACTTGGATAGTCAGCTCTTCTGATGTATGTAGGAAGTGATGCACCAACTGGTAATGCGAAATTTTTATAGTTAAAATCAAAGCGGCGCATATCCACCCATGTTACTGGTAATAAGAAACAGGCTACATATTTTTCTTTCATAATTAATTTCAATGTCAAATTGTTTTCTCCTACTGAAACAATTGGGTTAGCAAGGTATTTGGTTATTGAATCCTGCGGAACATTTAACTTCTGCATACTTGCAGTAATACCCGCTATGTAAGCTGTATAGGCACGCGGCATGTTACCATCCCTAAATGCTGCCTCTGCTTCGATGAACCTTACTTCTGAATTTATAATTACAAGTAAGGGTGAGTTAGTATTAGAATACCACTTACCAACATCTAAATAGCTCTGTGCATGGTCGGTGTTACGTACTCCCTGGAACCCGGCTCCATTAGGTGTTCCTCTATAATCGTTAAACATAGTGGGAAAAGTAATTTGTGGTAATCTTGGATCAAATACTCCATAAATATTTGCATTAGTTGCATTTACGAAATATGCTCCTAACCATGCATCCAACAATAAGTTTTTATTGTTTATAGCTGCCTGCGCCCAAGGATTACGAAGGTCAAATTGAGTAATTTGTGCATCATCGCCATTAGTTGTATAAGCATTATCAACAGCAGCCAACACAGCTTTTGCATTGTATTGAGGTGTTTTACTTACCTGGTTCAATAATCGTGCTTTTAGTGCGTATGCTGTTTTTATCCAGGCATTGGCATCACCGGCATGAATAAAATCACTTGGTTTGTCTAATTGATTTTTTGATTCCGGCTTTTGCATTAAGGCGATACCTTTGTCTAATAATGCAATACACGTATCATAAATATCTTTATCCTTATCATATTTTGGTGCCAGGTTACTAACCCCTATAAATGCCTGAGAAAAAGGCATATCGCCCCATAGATTATTTCCCATGCTCAGATTACAGGCCATTAGAATATCTGCAACACCCTGGTAAGCAGTTAGATTTTTTTCCTGACCAAAACGGCGCATGTCGTATAAGTCGGTGAGCACATTATAAATCCCACCCCAGGACCCTGTTGGGTCGGATTGCTGATATGTATCTGCGGTGCTACCTTGAGTCGGAGAGGCAAGATATTGTACATAATAGGAAGTAAGATTAGAAACGCTAAAAACATTATACGGTGTCAGGTGCGTTGTGTTAGCTAGTAAACCAGCAATTGGCGGTTCCGGGGCAGAATTTGGGTTAGTATTTATATCCAGGTATTTTTTACAACTGAATAATATAACCATAAGGAGAATACTATAGGATATTTTCAAATAATTTTTCATATTAATAAGTTTTTTAGAATGAAACATTCAGGCTGAACAAATAATTTTTTAATGGCGGATAAGTAAAGCCGGCTTGAGAACTTGCATTGAGTGCTCCTGTGATAGCATCGCTTGCCTCCGGATCAAAACCATTATATTTCGTAGATAACCAAAGATTATTACCTGTAAAGCTTAAAGTAGCATTAGAAATAAATGTTTTAGAAAGGAGTTTTGCTGGTAAAGTATAAGATAAACTAACCGTGCGCAAACGTACCCATGATGCATCCTGCACAAAATTTTCAGTGACACCCCTATAATAATCACGGTAGTAACCATTTTTATAATCTACTCCATCAGGTCCTTTTGCCTGGCCTAAAAATACAGGCTTCGTATTCGGTGTTCCATCTGCCAATACTCCTGGAAACACAATTGTTTGATCTCGGTTTTCTGTATATTTAGCAATACCAAAGGCAGCCATGAAATTGTCTAATTGATTCCATTTTTCCAACCCTTGTTGCGTATCAAATAGAAATGATAAAGAAAGATTTTTATATTTAAATGTATTGCTTACACTTCCTATCCAATCTGGCATTGAGTTCCCCACAATTTTGGAGGTCGTTGTTCTAAGAGGAAACCCATTTGCACCTATAATCATTGGCAGGCTTTTATCAATTCTAAGTGGGTCTGGTGTTTTACTCCCATAATACCTTTGCCAAGAGGTACCGTATATATCTCCCACAGAATAGCCTGGCCTATAGAGGAAAGATGGACTTGAGCCACCATATCCAAAAGAGGAGCCCCCAGGTAAAACTTGTAAGCCTGGATAAATAGAGACTACTTTATTCCTATTGGCTGAAAAATTAGCTAAAATTTCCCATGAAAAATTACTACTCTCTATTGGTTTTCCTCTTAAAGATAATTCCACTCCTTTATTTTGGATTTCGCCTGCATTAAGTGTGATTGAAGTAAACCCGGTTCCCGGAGCAGTAGATACATTCATTATAAGATCTTTACTATTTGACTTATACCACGTGAAATTGAATCCAAGCCTGTTGGAAAAAAAATTGAGATCGGTACCAATTTCGAAAGCGGTAGTCAATTCTGGTTTAAGATTTCTTACGCCTGCAGCATTGTTACGAGACCATAGAGTGGCACCATTTATAGGATTACCTACTGGTACGTAAACTATGCTCGTACTATAAGGCGAAGCATCTTTACCGATCTGAGCCAGAGAAACCCTGAACTTACCATTAGAAAACCAGGTAGGTAATTTAAACTGATCGGAAAAAATATAACTCAAACTTGCAGAAGGATAAAAGAATGAGCGATTTTCTTTTTCCAGAGAAGAAGTCCAGTCATTTCTACCTGTGAGCGTAAGGAAAAGGAAATTGTTATATGCTGCTGTAAATTCACCATACGCGCCTATGATTCTATATTGTTGTTTGTATTGGCCGACACTTACTTTACTAGCATTGCTAAGGGTAAATAAATTATATACAGCTAATTCACTCCCTTCAGCAGAAGTCATATTTTTTGTCCTATCTAAAAGATCATGACCAACACGTAGGGTTGTTTTAAATTTAGAGCTAAAGTCGTGCGTGAATGATAACATCAGGTTACTATTAACTTGTCTGAAAGAATTCCTGTATTCGCCTACAAAGCCTAATCCATTATCATCGGCACCCACAATTTCATCTGGCACGCCCTTAGGGCCTGGTGCTGTTGCGGTGCGCGCATCCGAGTAATAATCCATGCCTAATCTATAGGTTGCCGTCATCCAGCTTGTTAACGCATAAGTGAAATCAACACTTCCAATTATCCTGTCAACATTTGACCTGAATTTACTTGTAGCCGTAGAATACCACGCATTATTGTTACCATAGGTTTTTTGCGTTCCATCTGGTTTCAGGTAGTCACGTACATCCCACCTTGGTGACCAGTAGGAAAGGTTTTCATTAAAGCGGTTGGCATCATAGAAATTTCCATCTGTATTTATATAGTACAAAGAAGTACCCATGCTAAATTTATCATTGAATTTTAATTTACCATTAATCCTTGCTGATACATCCTGGTACCAGGTAAAAGGAATAGTACCATTTTGTTTGAAATAAGATAATGAAGATGTCATGGAAGCTTTGTCTGTGCCTCCTGAAAGACTTAAAGTATTTCTAAATTGATTTCCTGTTTTGTACCCGCGGGCATATTGATTATATAATTTATCCGGATGAGATGAATCAAGTTTTTTAGCATCTTCTACCGTAGGTCCCCATTCCGGCCAAAAAGATTCATTGTCGTATATTCCTTTATAACCCTGAGAAAAACGGCTTTGTACATCAGGAAATTTATCCACCTTGTCCACGCCATAAGTAGCACTATAGTTTATTCTGAAATTACCTGCTTGCGCAGATTTTGTGGTTATGACTACTACTCCATTTGCGCCTCTAAGGCCGTACAGTGCGGTCGCAGCGCCACCTCTTAAAATATTTACACTTTCAATATCTTCCGGATTTATATCTCCTGCTCTATTTCCCATAGATGCTGGAAGTCCACCCCCGGCTCCCTGGTCAGAAGTACTATTGTCAATAGGTATACCATCTATTACAAATAAAGGTTCTGTACCAAGATTCAATGAATTGACTCCTCTTATCAAAATATTCGCGCCTTGTCCCGGTCCACCGCCGGCGCTGGTAATAGTAACACCAGCCACTTTTCCCTGCAACGCATTTATTAAGTTAGACTGATGTGACTCAGTGATTTCTTGTGCGTCTACACTTTGAGCGGAATAACCAAGAGATCTTTTTTGTCTTTTTATTCCAAGTGCTGTAACAACGACTTCGGATAATCGCCCTGTACCTTTTAATTGTACATTAATGGTTGACTGAGCACCCAATGATATTGTTTGGGTTTCGAAATTAACGGAACTTATTTCAAGTACAGGTTTAGAACCTTCTACCTGAATACTAAAAGAACCTTCATTACCTGCAGTCGTTGAGATATTGGTTCCCTTTTGATGAACAGTGGCAAGAGGTACTGGATTACCCATTTCATCTAACACTTTTCCTGTGACTGTTTTAGTTTGAGAAAAAGACATGAAAGGAAATGTCAGCAAAGCAATGGCTAAAAAAATAATGAAACTAGTTCTCATGAGATTTATTTTTTGGTGGAAGAAATCAATCGAATAATTTTTGAAATTAGTAGTTCTTATTTAATTAACAATACATTAATCCAATTATTTTTAGAATCATTAAAAAAAAGTTTTTTTGGAAATGGTAGTTTACCCGATTTCTTAAAAGAAAAAAAACTGTAGAAATATTTAAACCTAAATCTATTTTAGTTTTTTCACCAGTGTTTAACAGCTTTATTATAAATAAAAATATCTCTTAAACGTTACGTCTAAAATTTATAAATAATCACCTATGAAAAAAATTATCACTTTCTCTATTTTGGTTTTTCTACATATATGCACTTTTGCGCAGACTGATACTTCAGGAAAGTTTAATAATTTATTAAAGAAAAGTAGAAGTGTTTTTTCAAAAAATGCGGCAAGCCCTATAGGGTTATCCTCTGTTGAAATTGCTGATGGTCTTAAACAAGCATTATCGCTTGGCGCGCAAAAAAGTGGTGATCAGTTATCTGGTGTGGATGGCTTTTTTAAAGATGCGGCAGTAAAAATTTTATTACCTAAAGAAGTGCGGGA
>JBDTXP010000167.1:0-5284 GCA_040006135.1 Ginsengibacter sp.
GATCCTACTTATTATTCCTCTCTCAATTATTCTCCGATAATGGGTTTTGATAGTTTCAGTAATCTTGATGTAGTGCAAACCGGCGCGGTAGATTCATTAAAAAATGCTGCGCAAAGTTACCTGGATAAAACGAGGGAATTTTTAGGTGGAAAAAATATTACTTCTGTGATAAAGGAAGGGGACTTTGGCGATGGTATTCTTGAAGCCGCGCAGGAAACAGGTGCAGATATAATAGTAATGGGGACTCACAGTCGCCGCGGCATAGATAAAATTTTAATGGGAAGTGTAGCTGAAAAAGTATTGCATCATAGTACAGTACCGCTTTTCATAATTCCTAAGACAAAGACATAACGGAACGGGAATAACCTGTTGTAACTTTTAGGAAAAATGTATCTCTAATAAAGCGAAACATTAAAACAAACTTACAATGGAAGAATATCCTGATGAACAACATATCCAAAAAATAGAAAAAGTAGAACCAGTTACTCATAATGTAAAAAGGTTTACAATTTCCAAACCGCCCTCTTACAAATTTGTTCCGGGACAGGCAACAGATATTACTATTAATAAACCTGAATGGATAGCTGAACGGCGTCCTTTTACTTTTACAGGCATGAATGACTGGCCAAGCCTGGAGTTCACAATTAAGATCTATAGCGATCACAATGGAGTTACTAATGAGCTAGGAAAATTGAAACCTGGAGATGAGATTATTTTACATGATGTGTGGGGTGCTATACACTACAAAGGAGAAGGGACTTTTATTGCAGGCGGAGCAGGCATCACACCGTACATCGCTATTTTGCGCAATTTATACAAGCAAGGGAAAATAGGAAATAATCGACTTATTTTCTCCAACCGAACTTCAGCGGATATTATCTTAAAAGATGAGATGGAAAAAATGCTTGGTAAAAATTTCATCAATACACTGACAGATGAGAAAACAGAAAAGTATGATAATAGTAAAATTGACAAAGCTTATTTGAAAGAAAATATCAAAGACCTTTCTCAATATTTTTATATCTGCGGACCTGATCCCATGATAGATGCAATTAAAAAAGATTTATTGGATATGGGTGTACCTGAGGACAAAGTTGTGATAGAGCAGTTCTAATATCTGAATCCGTGTGAAGGAGATAGTTTCCAGAATACCTGGATATCATTTCTAAAATTTTCATTATATTCAGCCCAAACCGCAAACTGGCAGGCAGATTGTGGCTTTAATTATACTTTTATCACAATCCAATTTTTATTATGGCTAAAGACGCATTTAAGGTAAAGAAATTATTAAGTACCCGTAATGGCAAAACCTTCACTTATTACAGTCTTCCAGAACTGGGAAAGCAAGGGCACGCGATACAAAAATTACCCTTTTCCATTCGAATCCTTTTAGAAAACGCGCTGCGCAACTTTGATGATTTCTCTGTCACGAAAGAAAATGTGGAAACGATTATAAACTGGAGGCCAAAAGGTTCTGATAAAGACATTCCTTTTAAGCCAGCGCGTGTTCTGATGCAGGATTTTACAGGTGTTCCCGCAGTTGTGGATATTGCATCGCTGCGTGCTGAGGCCGCAAGGAAAGGAAAAAATCCAGAGGAGATCAACCCTTTAATTCCTGTTGACTTGATTATCGATCACTCGGTGCAAGTGGATTATTTCGGCACTGAATATTCTTACAAAAAAAATATGGAAGAAGAGTATCGCCGGAATGAAGAACGCTATTCGTTTTTGAAATGGGCTCAGAAATCATTTAATAATTTTAGCGTGGTACCTCCGGGTATGGGCATTTGCCACCAGATAAACCTGGAGTATTTAAGTAAAGGAGTAGTAGAAAGGAACGGCGAAGTTTTTCCGGATTCGCTTGTAGGTACTGATAGTCATACCCCGATGGTAAACGGAATTGGAGTGCTTGCCTGGGGTGTTGGCGGTATCGAAGCAGAAGCAGCCATTTTAGGTCAGCCTCTTTATTTTATTATGCCGGAAGTGATCGGCTTAAAACTTACTGGTAAATTACCACTTGGTTCTACAGCTACCGACCTCGTACTTAATATTGCAGAGGTCTTAAGAAAATATGGCGTCGTTGGAAAATTTGTTGAAGTTTATGGCCCCGGGCTTGATAATTTATCTGTTCCCGATCGGGCTACCATCGGTAATATGTCTCCCGAATTTGGTTGTACAGTTACTTATTTTCCAATAGATAATAAGACACTGGAATACATGCGTAAAAGTAATCGCAGTGAAGAACAAATAGGCCTGGTTGAAGACTATTGCAAAGCAAATATGCTATGGCGTAGCGGCGATGAAAAAATAAATTATACTGATATAGTTACACTTGATCTTTCTACTATAGAGCCTACAGTAGCAGGACCAAAACGTCCACAGGATAAAATTTTATTGAAAGATTTTAAGAAGAAGTTTATCCATCTCATGCATGAAAATTATGGACGTGATTATCAGCCTGCCGATAAACAATTATCACGCTGGTATGCTGAAGGCGGCGGTCAGCCTGTAGATCCGGTTGCTGCTATGCCACCTGATACGAAGATTGAAGAAAAAGTTGTAAATGGAATAAAGAGTGTATGGATTACGCTGGGGCATCAAAAGTTTCAATTATCTGATGGTTCTGTAGCCATAGCAGCTATCACTTCTTGTACTAATACCAGCAACCCTTTTGTAATGATAGGTGCGGGACTTGTAGCTCGTAAAGCCCGTGAGCATGGGCTTGATAAAAAGCCCTGGGTGAAAACTTCACTTGCACCAGGCTCAAAAGTTGTGACGGATTATTTGGAAAAGGCAGACCTGTTAAATGATCTGGAGGCGCTGGAATTTCATCTTGTGGGTTATGGATGTACTTCGTGTATAGGTAATAGTGGCCCTTTAGCTCCTTACATTGCGAAAGCTGTAGAAGATAACGATCTAGTGGTGGCTTCTGTACTTTCCGGCAATAGGAATTTTGAGGCGAGAATTCATCCGCAGGTGAAAATGAATTTTTTAATGTCGCCGATGCTGGTAGTAGCTTACGCCATAGCAGGAAGAATAGACATTGACCTGATCAATGAACCAATAAGCTATGATCCTAATCAGCAGCCGGTTTTCTTAAAAGATATCTGGCCAACCGATGATGAGATAAATGATATTATGGCAAAGGTGCTTTCGCCAAAAGATTTCCATAAAAATTATAGCGAAATATTTGAAGGCAATGAAATATGGAGAAATTTGAAAGTGCCGGATGATAAATTATATGCATGGGATAAAAAATCCACTTACATAAAAGAAGTTCCTTTCTTTTATAATCTGCCAGATGTTGCTCAGCCATTGGGAAATATTGATGATGCGCGTGTGTTATTGATGTTGGGTGATAGCATTACTACCGATCATATTTCTCCTGCAGGCCAGTTTAATGAAACCTCATCCGCAGGAAAATATTTAATAGATAAGGGGATTAAAAGAGAAAATTTTAATAGCTATGGATCGCGCCGTGGCAATGATGAGGTAATGGTGCGGGGTACGTTTGCCAATGTGCGTATAAAAAATAAGCTGGCCTTAAAAGAAGGCGGATACACAACTTATTTGCCGAAAAAAAAGGAGATGTCTGTATATGATGCTTCAGAAAAATATAAGAAAGATAAAACTCCATTGATCGTCTTAGCAGGCAAGGAATATGGCAGCGGTTCTTCACGGGATTGGGCTGCTAAGGGCGCTTTTTTATTAGGTGTAACAGCGGTTATTGCAGAAAGTTATGAACGCATTCATAGAAGTAATCTCGTGGGCATGGGTGTTCTGCCTTTACAATATTTAAAAGGCCAAACTGCAGATTCATTAGGACTTACCGGTACGGAAATATTTACGATCACCGGTTTGGCAAATGATGTAAAACCACTGAAAGAATTGTCAGTAGTTGCGAAATCAGAAAAGGGGAAGGAAATTAAATTCAAAGTAATAGCCCGTATGGATTCTCAAATTGAAGTAGAGTATTATCGACATGGTGGAATTTTGCAGTATGTGCTGAGACAGTTTTTGCATAAGGATTAGGAAGCAAGCCCTATCCCTAACTTTCCTGGACTATTAACTTTTGGAACTTTTGGAACTTTTGGAACCTTTTGAACTTTTTAAACCTTTTTAACTCTTTTGAACATTTTTAAAACCTTTTAAAACCTCACACCCCATGGCCGAGTCACATTTATATTCTGAATCAACCCGCGAAAATGCCGAAATGCGCGCAGCTGCGACACCCGAAATCCTTGACGCATGGCGCAACTTTAGCAAAACAGTTTTTAAAGCAGGTGCTATTGATGAAAAAACAAAACAGCTGATAGCTGTGGCAGTAGCGCATGTAACGCAGTGCCCATATTGTATTCATGGACATACTAAAATGGCGATGAAAAAAGGCGCATCCAAACAGGAGATAATGGAGGCAGTATGGATAGCCTCAGAGATGCGTGCCGGTGCTGCTTACGCACATTCAGCCTTAGCAATGGACGATATTATGGAAGCTGAAAAAAAGCAAAGCCAGGAATCTCATTCATAAGACTACTTTTATAATCCAAATGATAAAAGAACCAGATCAACTCTTTAAACTGATTGGCCAAACGGATATTTATTTGCTTGATCAAATAATGAAAGGCCGATATCAAAGCGATGAAAAGATTCTTGACGCCGGTTGTGGGTCTGGGAGAAACATGAAATGGTTTTTGCAAAATGATTTTGACATTTATGGAATTGATACCAGCGAAGCTGCGATCATGCAATTACAAAAGTTAAATACAAAGCTTGCTTCTAAACAATTGCAGGTAGCGGCTTTAGAAAAAATTCCTTTTGATAATAATTTTTTTGACCATGTTATTTGCAGTGCTGTTTTGCATTTTGCAAATAATGTTATTCATTTTAATGAGATGTTCTCAGAACTATTGAGAGTGCTCAAGTCCGGCGGCACTTTATTCATACGCATGGCTTCAGATATCGGCATTGAAAAACAGGTAGAACTTCTTTCAGATGGAAATTATAAAATCCCTGATGGCTCAATGCGTTTTTTATTAACGAAACCATTACTTGAAGAAATAAAAAGTGAATTTCAATTTTCATTTTTAGAACCATTAAAAACGGTCAATGTAAATGATATCCGGTGTATGAGCACGTTGATGCTGCAGAAATAAATTGGCCTCTCAATAATAATTAGCATTGGCTATCTACGTTTAATTAATAGTTTTATTTGGAGTGGTATAATAGGCTTTTGCCGTGCGCAGGCCGGACAAACGCGCGGACGCGGTTCGGGTTGTCCTTGAAT
>JBDTXP010000168.1:0-5274 GCA_040006135.1 Ginsengibacter sp.
GCAGTCAGTTCTTCTTTCAATTCTTTCTTAAAAAGTGAATACAATTCCATAAAAAAGTATTTAAAATATTATAAATATCAAGTCAGTGACAGGTGAAAATATTCAAAAAAATACCTTTTGCCAAAAACAATCAATTAGAATTATCCACTACTTATTTTTGCAGCATGAAATTATTGATATCATATCTTAAGCCATATAAGTGGTTGATGGCGCTGACGTTGTTCCTGGCAGCGATCAACCAGGTATTTTCGATGTTGGATCCGCTGATATTTGGTAAAATGTTTGACAAATTTGTTACACATCCTCACGTCGGCGGACGCACTGAATCTCAATTTATAGGCGGAGTCATGACTTATCTCGGTATGCTCATTGGCGTTGCAATGGTTTCAAGGATAGCCAAAGCCTTCCAGGATTATTTTGGAAATGTGGTTGTACAAAAATTTGGTGCCAGTCTTTTTACTGATGGTCTTCGACATAGTATGAAACTGCCCTACCAGGAGTTTGAAGATCAGCGAAGTGGAGAAACTTTATCTATTTTATCTAAGGTTAGGTTAGATACAGAAAAATTTATTATTTCCTTTAATAATATTCTCTTTGGGATTTTGGTAGGAGTAATTTTCGTAACAGTGTACAGTTTCTCATTGCACTGGAGTATCATGCCGGTATATGTTGGCGGCATTATTTTATTGTCGCTTATGACAAGTGTTTTGAGCAGAAAAATAAAAGTGATCCAGAAAAAAATTGTAAATGAAACTAATGCGCTTGCAGGCACTACAACAGAATCTTTAAGAAATATTGAGTTGGTAAAAAGCCTTGGCCTTACGCACCAGGAGATTGACCGTTTGAATAATAATACCTATAAAATTTTGGGCCTTGAATTAAAAAAAGTAAAAAGTATCCGCACATTGAGTTTTATCCAGGGAACTTTTGTAAACTTTCTTCGGCAGGCCATTATGTTTATTTTGCTCTGGCTCATCTTTAAAGATACACTTACTCCCGGGCAGCTTATGACCCTTACTTTCTATTCATTTTTCATTTTTGGCCCTTTACAGGAAATTGGGAATATCATTATCAATTATCGGGAAGCAGAAGCTTCCCTGCAGAATTTTGATGAGCTCATGAAGAAAAAGCCTGAGCCTAAACCAGATGATCCTTTTAAGATCGAAGCGCTGAATGAATTAGAATTTAAAAATGTAAAATTTAAACATCAATCGGCATCCCAGCCTGCATTAATTGATATAAGTTTTGATGTGAAAAAAGGAGAAACAATTGCTTTCGTTGGACCTTCCGGTTCTGGAAAAACTACACTGGTGAAATTATTGGTTGGTCTTTATCAACCGCTGCAGGGAGAGATTTTATATAATGATATTGACAGCAGGCAAATAGACTTTGACAGCCTGCGTACTCAAATTGGTTTTGTTACGCAAGACACTCAACTTTTTGCTGGCACAATAAAAGAAAATATGCTTTTTGTAAATCCTGAAGCTACTGACGAACAGATAAATTCAGCATTAAGAAAAGCCGCCTGCTTTAATATTTTGGAAAGAGCAGAAAAAGGTATTTACACTGTGATAGGCGAGGGTGGTATAAAAATTTCCGGCGGAGAAAAACAAAGATTATCAATAGCACGTGCTTTATTGCGCCGACCGCATTTGCTCATTTTTGATGAGGCTACTTCATCTCTTGATAGCCTTACGGAAGAGGAAATTACGAATACCATAAAAGATATTTCTTCTAAAAAAGAACAGATAACTATTCTCATTGCACATCGCCTCAGCACTATTATGCATGCTGATAGAATTTATGTTTTGGAAAGAGGTGTTGTAATTGAAACGGGCAACCACAACGAACTACTTTCTCAAATGGGATTATACTATGCGATGTGGCGTCAACAAATTGGCGAAAGAAAACAAATGAAGGAAAATGTGCTGATGGGATAATGATAGAATTTGCTAATTCATTAATGCACATTTGTAATTATCCCTTTCATTTCTTTTCCCCTTCTGGAAAGGGGTAGAAATGGGGCTTTACCTCCGATTATTATATATCAAAATATATTGCACCAACATAGCAATAGATGCCAGTGCTGCAACTACATAAGTTAGTGCCGCCCATTTAAGCGCATCTTTTGCTTTTGCATGTTCCACAGGCGACATAAGGTGTGTCGTATCAAGCCATTTTAATGCTCTTGAAGAAGCATCAAATTCTACAGGAAGTGTGATAACGGAAAATAAGGTTGAGGCTGCGAAGAGAATGATACCAATTAATAAAATAGTCGAACTTCCACCACCAAAAGTGAATAAACCAAGTCCGATCAAAATTACCCACTGCGCAAGATTGGTACTTATCTGCACCACTGGAACGAGCGCACTTCTAAGCGATAACATGGAATAGGCGGTAGCATGCTGCACTGCATGTCCACATTCGTGCGCAGCCACAGCAGCGGCTGAAACGTTTCTTCCGCTATAAACATCGGGGCTCAGGTTTACTGTCTTCTTTGAAGGGTCATAATGATCGCTCAAAAAGCCGGGAACAGAAAGCACTGTAACATCGTAGATGCCATTATCATGTAGCATTTTTTCAGCTATTTCTTTTCCTGACAGACCGCTCGAAGTTGGCACTTTACTATATTCAGCAAACCTGTTTTTGAGTCTTGCCTGTACGACCATGCCAAGGAGCATAAAGAGTATGGAAATGAAAAGAATAGAAATTGGCACAATTGTGATTTTGGTTCATTTCAAATTTAAAACGAAATCTCCAATTCATTGTACTAAAACTCCTAAAAATTTGCTTATGTTCTTAAAGGTTAAGAAAAAATATAATGAGCTAATTTCTTAATTCTGTACGTGCCGTTTTTCTAATACATTAGTTATATCATTGAGGCTGAAACCTTTTGCATGCAACAATATCAGGTAATGAAATAAAAGGTCTGCTGCTTCATTTACAAATAGATCATCATTATTATCTTTTGCTTCAATTACTAATTCCACGGCTTCTTCGCCTACTTTCTGAGCGATCTTATTAATGCCACTTTTAAATAATTTTTTGGTATATGAATTCTCATCGCTTGCGTTCAATTTCCTATCTTCAATAATGGCTTCAAGTGTTGCTAAAAAATCAGTATTCTTATTTTTTTCATTAAAGCAGGTGTCTGTTCCTGTATGGCAAACCGGTCCATCAGGGGTGGCTTTTATTAAAAGTGTATCATTATCACAATCAATTTTTACTTCTTCAAAGTGTAAAAAATTATTGCTTGTTTCACCTTTTGTCCACAATCTTTTTTTACTGCGGCTATAAAAAGTAACCTTACCGGATTCGATGGTTTTTTCAAGCGCTTCATTATTCATGAATCCAAGCATCAGCACTACGCCTGTTCGGGAGTCCTGCACAATTGCCGGAATTAGGCCATCACTATATTTTTCAAATTCAGGTTTCATATTCTATGTTTTAAAAAAAATGTACAATTAAAATTTCATTGTCTTTATTGCCTTACCGGAATATTATTTGCTGAAAGATATTTTTTTAGATCCGGAATTGCTATTTCTTTAAAATGAAAAACACTTGCTGCCAAAGCCGCGTCAGCATTACCTTGTATGAATACATCCTTAAAGTGCTCCATCTTGCCGGCGCCGCCTGAAGCAATAACAGGGATATTTAATTCGCTTGATAATGAAAAAGTAATATCATTTGCAAAACCATTTTTTACTCCATCGTTATTCATCGAGGTTAATAATATTTCTCCCACCCCTAATGATTCAGCCTGCTTCGCCCAATTCAGTGTTTTGGTATTTGTTGGTGTACGGCCACCGTTTAAATAAACATACCATTCTCCATCTGCTTCCATTTTAGTATCGATTGCGAGTACGATACACTGGCTGCCAAATTGTGCAGCGGCATCGGCTATCAATGGTGGATTTTTAAAGGCGGCAGTGTTAATGGATATTTTATCAGCACCGCTTTTAAGAAGTGCTGAAATATTCTGAACCGAATTTATTCCGCCTCCTACTGTAAAAGGTATGTTGATTTTTAAAGAAAGCTTTTTCACCAATTCAACAAGCGTAGGCCTGTTTTCGATGGTAGCGGTGATGTCAAGAAATACCAATTCATCTGCTCCTTGTTCGCAATAATATTTCGCTAACGATACCGGGTCGCCGGCATCGCGCAAGTCCTCAAAATTCACACCTTTTACAGTGCGACCGTTTTTAATATCGAGACAAGGAATAATTCTTTTTGCAAGCATATTTTTAAAATTCTACAAGTTGTTTCAAACTTATTTTTCCTTCATAAAATGCTTTTCCGACAATGGCACCATCGCAGCCGCATTCCTGTAATTCATACAGGTCATCCAACTTACTTACCCCGCCGCTGGCAGTAAGTACAATATTTGGAAATATTTTTTTTATTTTTTTATATAAATCTGTTGC
The DNA here is from genome assembly GCA_040006135.1 of Ginsengibacter sp. Lineage (GTDB taxonomy): Bacteria > Bacteroidota > Bacteroidia > Chitinophagales > Chitinophagaceae > Ginsengibacter. The sequence goes on from JBDTXP010000168.1 coordinate 4,425, forward strand.
AGGTCCCTTCAGCATTCCATCTTTAGAAATATCCGTACAAAAAAAGTCGTTGAAACCCAAAGAAATCATATTACTGATAAAATCTTCAATGCTGATTCCTCCATCCTTCTGCCAGCCATTGATCTGAATTTTTTCATCTTTTACATCCGCCCCTAACCATATTTTTTCCGGGCTAAATTCATGAGCCAACAATGTGAGCAAATCGGGATCTTTTATCGCCAGGCTTCCTATAGAAATCATGTCCGCGCCGGCATTAAAAACAGATGCAGCATCTGTATAATTTTTTATGCCTCCACCAAAATCAATAATTAAGGAAGTATTTTTAGCAACTGATTCGAGGGTGGAAAGGTTTGCAATTTTCCCTTTTTTGGCTCCATCAAGATCTACGATATGCAGTCTTGTTAACCCTGCTTCTTCAAAGTCTTTTGCCAAATCCAGAGGGTCTCCGTACGAAACCTTTTTATTGAAGTTGCCTTGTTGAAGTCTCACGCAAGTTCCATCCATAATATCTATAGCAGGAATTATTTTCATCTTAAACTTAAAAAATTTGAAATTATTTTTTCACCTATTTCAGCGGATTTCTCTGCATGAAATTGTACACCATAAAAATTATTTTTCCTGATAGCTGCGCTAAATGGCTGTATGTAATTTGTTGTTGCTACAGTTTCAGCACCGCTTTCTACAAAATAACTATGAACAAAATATACAAATGAATTTTTTTCGATGCCATCAAATAAAGGACCATCAAGATCATAGATTGTATTCCAGCCAACCTGGGGAATTTTGAATTGTTTATCCGGCGATTGCATTTTTTTTACTTTCAAATTTATTATCCCTAATCCTTCTGTAT
>JBDTXP010000169.1:0-5242 GCA_040006135.1 Ginsengibacter sp.
GTAATAATGCAAATATGAAATAATTTGTTTAAAGTGGCAAATCATTCAGGTTGGCCATTTTATTTTAACTTCAATCAAAGTAATTGGTTTTATGCCCAGGGAAATTGCCCAATACGAAAATGATAATTTTATTGACACTTCCAAAAGTGTGTGGAATTTTTCATTGTTCACAGAAGAGGATACAGAAAATTTTAAAAATGGAACGCATCATACTTTATACAATCTCTTTGGTGCACATTCCATAAAATTATTAGGTACCAGTGGTTACTATTTTGCGGTTTGGGCTCCCAATGCAACAGCTATTAGCGTAGTTGGCGATTTTAATCAATGGAATAAAACGTCGCACCCACTTATGGTGAGACTCGATAAATCCGGAATATGGGAAGGGTTTATACCTCATCTGGGAGAGTATGAAAATTATAAATATTTTATTACCGGGTTTGAGGGAATAGAACTTTATAAGGGCGATCCTTTTGCCATCCATTGGGAATTAAGACCAGCATCCGCAAGTAAGACGAAGGAAGTAAATTATGATTGGAAAGATGGACAATGGATGCGCTATCGGAAAAATCATAATTCTTTGGAAGCTCCCTGGAGTATTTATGAGGTTCAACTTGCCAGTTGGATGAAACCAGATCCTAATGATAGCGGGTCCTTTAATTCATTTTACGAAACGACCAAACAATTGGTGCCTTATGTAAAGAAGATGGGATTTACGCACGTTGAACTCATGCCTGTTATGGAATATCCTTACGATGCAAGCTGGGGATACCAGGGCACGGGCTATTTTGCTCCCTCCTCACGGTTTGGCATACCCGAAGAATTAATGAGCATGATAGAAGCATTTCACAAAGAAAAAATCGGTGTAATTCTCGATTGGGTTCCCTCCCACTTTCCATCGGATATTCATGGTCTTTATATGTTTGATGGCACACATACTTATGAATATTCCGATATGCGCAAAGGTTTTCACCCGGATTGGAATTCATACATTTTTAATTATAAGCGCGGTGAAGTGCGATCATTTCTATTAAGCAATGCCCATTATTGGTTTGATCTTTATCATATAGATGGCATGCGGGTAGATGCCGTGAGCTCCATGTTACGTCTTGATTATTCCAGGAAAGAAGGCGAATGGGAACCTAATGAATTAGGTGGTAATGGAAATCTGGAAGCCATTTCTTTAATAAAAGAATTAAACGAAATGGTTTATCGGGATTATCCTGATGTACAAATGATTGCAGAAGAATCAACAGATTGGCCAGGTGTTACAGACATGACTGTAAATGGTGGATTAGGTTTTGGCATGAAATGGATGATGGGCTGGATGCACGACACACTGGATTATTTTAAAGTTGATCCATTATTCAGAAAAGGGGAGCAAAATAAATTCACTTTTAGCATGGTTTATTTTTATAACGAAAACTTTTTGCTGCCACTGAGCCACGATGAAGTAGTACATGGCAAATCCCCGATGATCTATAAAATGCCTGGAAATGAATGGGAGAGATTTGCTAACCTTCGTTTATTGTATACTTATATGTATACGCACCAGGGAGGTAAGTTACTTTTTATGGGAAATGAATTTGGCCAAACATCAGAATGGAATTTTGAAACAGAGCTCAACTGGCAGTTATTGCAATACCCATTACATAAAGGCCTCCAGGAATGTGTAAAAGAATTGAACCAGCTTTATACCTACACACCATCATTATATGAATTGCAATTTGACCCTGCAGGATTTGATTGGGTGGACCTGGAACATAGGGATGAATGCGTGATTGTGTATAAAAGAAAAGGAAAGAGTAAAAAAGCGCGCATCCTTATTATTCTAAATCTGACACCTGTTCCCCGCAAAAATTGGAAGATTATTACCACGGGCAAAAAAGATTGGAGTATTTTATTAAATAGTGATGATAAAAGATTTGGCGGAGCTGGTAAATTTGAAGGCCAGCAAATAATATCAGAAATGGTTGATAAAAAAGCTAAAAATGTTGAAATAAAGTTGCATCTTCCTCCGTTAAGTGCACTGATATTGCAATAGCACACCTTTAAAATACACCTATGAAAATTATACTAAGCTCCCTGCTTGTATGCTTTTTGGCTATAAGCTCTTTTGCTCAAAATGCAGACAGCGCAACTTTCTACTTCGCCAAGGCGAAAAATGAAATAGATGCAAAACATTATGCTGTAGCTTCTAAATTACTGGATAAGGCTACCATTCACAACCCATCGATGGTAGAGGCTTTTCTACTCAATGGAAAAGTGAATATGGAAATGAGCAGGGTCTATGAAGCTGGTCAATATTTTAATAAAGCTCACGAGTTACAACCCTCAAATTCAATAGTTACGGAGCAATTGATGTTATTTAATTTTAATAATGGCCAGAGTCAAAAAGCTATAGCACTTGCCCAACAATGTGGCTCTTGTGCGCAGGTAGAAAAAGTGTTGGGAATGAGTTATTATAAAGCAGAAGATTATGGTAAGGCAGAAAAGTACCTGAATACTGCAATTCAAAAAAATGATAACGATGCCCAGGTTATATATACACTGGGACGCACTTACCTGGAGCTGGAAAATGAAAAAAAAGCAATTCCTCTTTTTGAGAAAGCCATCGCATTAGAGCCGGGTAAAAATAACTGGATGAATGAACTGGGACTTATTTATTACAATCAAAGCAATTATAAAAATGCAGTCAAATATTTTAACCTGGCTGCAGAAGCAGGACTTGTAAAAAATAATGATTTTATAGAAAATCTTGCTTTCGCACAATTATATACAGGTGATGCGGATAATGCAATGAAAAATCTGAATGTTATTTTAGAAAAGAAACCCAACAATACTCAGTTGATGAATGATATTGCATTTGCCATGTATTCCACTAAAAGATATGAAGGTGCAATTGAATATTATCAGAAACTCTTAACTGTGAATCCAAAAGATGCTTCATCACTTTTTATGGCTGGCATGACTTTCCAAAAAATGGGTCAAAAAGAAAAAGGCCAGAAAATATGCGACAAAGCAATTGAGATGGATCCATCACTTGCCAAAAACCGGCAAAAGCAAGATATGCCAATGGGGCTGTGAGTTAATGATGAATTATGAATTAGAAACGATGAATTGGATCCTATCATATGTTAAGTGTTCTCTTGAAGGTTTAATAGGCAACATCCATTCATAACTCATCATTCATCATTCATCTTTCATCATTTTTTTTGACCTAGTTCATCATCAGCACATTCACACTCCGCTGCAAAATATTAAAGGCGATTTCCGCCATAAGGTTTTCTCTATCTAGTGTTGGATTTACCTCTGTAATTTCAAAGCAACATATTTTTCTATTCTGCATAAACTTACTGATTAGGTCTTCGGCTTCCCGCTCTTTAATACCATTGCTTACAGGTGTTCCCGTTCCTCTCGAAAGAGAGGAATCAAGACAATCCACATCAAAGCTTACGTAAATATCTGTGCATTCGCTGAGGTAACGCATCGACGAACGCACAACACTTTCCGCTCCTTTTCTTCTTAATTCACTTGCAGTAATCACCTTCATATCGTATTTATCTATCAGGTGCTTTTCTTCTTTTTCAAAATCACGCAGCCCAATAAATACTATATCCTCCGGTAAAATCCTTGGAGATGATTTTGCAGAACCTTTCAATTGATCCCACTGCTTTTTTGATTTTTCGTCGAGCTTATGTGCCATGCATTCTTCATTATTTTCTCCTATAGATGCTGCCAGCGGCATACCATGCATATTTCCGGATGGTGTGGTATAGGGAGTATGCAAATCTGCATGTGCATCTATCCAAACAACTCCCAACCTGCTTTTTGGCTTAGCTGCTTTTATACCGGCAATGGTGCCGCCTGACGTTCCGTGGTCCCCACTTAATACTACCGGAAAAAAATTATTTTTAATCGTGTCTTCAACGGCTTTGGAAACACGTTCATACATTGTTATCAGCCCATTTATTCTTTTGGCATAAGGCGAAGCAACCGGTTCAAACAACAAATGATTTTCTGTTTCTACCTTTTCAGAAGGAAAGTGCACAAAAAAGTTGCTCATGAAATCCAGGGCCGCAATTTTAATGGCTTCCACGCCAAGGCTTGCTCCGCGGGTGCCTGCACTTATTTCACTCGGAACTTCTATTATCTTAATATTTTTCATGTGACTTTTTTTAAAAAATCTCGCAGATATTGAATACTGAGAGGTGTAACCAAGGTAGGAAGAATTGCCTCAAAAATAAAATTTGGCAGTCATTCTTACAAGCTCTTGTTACAAATAGTATAATTCTTGTCTGAATATAATATGCCTGATTCGTGGCAAAACTTGCCTGTAAACCTTAATTTAGATTTTGGACAATCTTATAGAGAGTGTAATCCACGCTTACCCCCGGGGAAGTTTGCCAATAGGCATGACCTATCCAGGAATCGCAATAATAGGCACTGTGCTATAATACGCCAGCTTTTTAGTGTGGCTGGTTTTAAATAACTGGCTCAAAAAACTATGTTTTCTTGGAACAGTAATGATCGCATCAATTTCTCTTAATTCTACATAATCATTTATTCCCTGTAAAAATTCATACGACCTCAAAAAAGAAAATTCAGGATTGTATTGACCGAGTTTATCTTCCATCGCCTCTCTTTCTATTTTATATTCCGGTGTCAACTCTACGTAATGCTCACTGTCTACATTTAGTATATGTAATTCAGGCTGAAAAAGATCCAAAATCTTTCTAAGTGCAGGGAAAGGAGTTGTTCGTGCCACATCCTTAAAATCTGAAGTGAACACTACTTTACTAAGTCCACGATAAACAGCGTCCGGAGGAATAATCATAACAGGACAAGTAATGTTGCGAATTACATTCAAAGTGTTTGTGCCCATAAAAACTTGCGTAATGCGGGAACTGCCCGTAATACCCATTATTACCATTGCCACATTATTACCTAATGTATAGTCTGAAACATTTTCTAAGAACGAGCCTTCCTCAGCTACAACCGAAATATTTTCCACGCCTGAAAGTGCTACCTTTTGCCGTACATCCTCAAGTGCATGTTCTGATACGCGATGCCGTGAGCCTTCTTCTTTTGAAGTAAGGGAAGCCATGCTGAGTTTGCTATATACATGGTAAAGAATTATTTCTGCGCCATCAATGTCTTTTGTAAGATGAGTCGCGTAGCGTGCGGCATTTATAGAGGCATCAGAAAAATCAACAGGAACTAAGAATTTTTTCATTGTTTA
>JBDTXP010000170.1:0-5241 GCA_040006135.1 Ginsengibacter sp.
CCAAACATCCGCAGGCATTAGGCATAAGCACGCGTCAAACTTTTTCAGAAATATGGCCTACCATAGGACCCATGTTTGATGGAGTGATGCAGGGCAACCCCGTTGGCTTTCCTGATTTTGTTTTGCAACTGGATAGGAATGGATATTTAGAAGAATGTGTTTTTGATTTCTCCTATAGCCCTATCCGTTTGGAGGATGGTGAAGTAGGTGGCGTGCTGGTTACGGTAATTGAAACCACAGAAAAAGTTAGAGCTGTAAATGCACTAAAAGAAAGTGAAAGTCGCTTTCAAAACCTGGTTCGTGAAGCTAATGTCGGCATTATTGTTTTAGGCGGAGAGGAGATGCGGGTAGATGTAGTTAATGAAGCCTACGGCCAACTGATCGCGACTAAGCCGGATGAATTATTGGGTAAACCATTATTTGATGTAATACCCGAAGCGGAAGATATTTTTCGCCCTTTATTGAATAAAGTAAGGCAAACCGGCGAGCCGCTTTATTTGTACGATCAACCTTATGGAGTAACAGTAAACGGAAAAAAGATAGACGGATATTTAAATGTTGTTTACCAGGCTTATAGGGAGACTGATGGAACAATAACCGGCGTGATTGCACTTTGCCAGAATGTAACGGAAACAATAAAGAACCGAAAGGAAATTAAAGAAGGCGAACTTCGTTTTCGCAGGGTAATGCAGCAGTCACCTGTGGCTACTACTCTTCTAAAAGGGCCTGAATTTATTGTTGAAATTGCCAATGAAAAAGCGCTGGAATTATGGGGGAAAACTGCTGAAGAGATAATTAATTTCCCGGCTTTAAAAGTCATGCCAGAATTGCAAACGCAAGGTTTTGGAAAAATATTAAGAGAAGTTTTTATAAGTGGGCAACCTTTTGTAGCTAATGAACTACCCGTTACTTTAAACCGTTATGGAAAATATGAAACCCTTTATATTAATTTTATTTATGAGCCGCTGCGAAATAATTCTGGGGTGATAGAAGGTATAGTAGGAATTGGAATTGATGTTACTGAACAAGTAACTGCCCGCAAACTAATAGAAGCAAGCGAACAGCGGTTCAGTAATATCCTCTCACAATCGTTAATGGCAATTGCTATCTTTAAAGGACCTGAAATGGTGGTCGAGTTTGCGAATGATCCAATGATTGCAGTATTAGGAAAAGGGAATGCTGTACTAAACAAACCGCTTACCGAAGGAGTGCCGGAATTAAAAGATCAGATATTTCCGAAATTACTTTCTGATGTTTACAATACCGGATTGCCATTTGAAGCCTTCGAAACCAAAGCTGTTTTGGTACGCAATGGAATAACCGTAGATGCTTATTTTAATTTTGTATATCAGCCATACCGCGATGTGGACAATACCATTACAGGGATCACTGTACTCGCTACGGAGGTAACAGAACAGGTGCATGCAAAAAAACAAATTGAGGAAAGCGAAGCAAAATTCAGAACGCTCTCAGAAACCATTCCTCACATGGTATGGGCAGCCTCCGCCGACGGGAAGAAAAATTTCTTTAATAAATATTTTCTGGAATACACCGGGCTATCTTTTGAAGAGTTAGTAGGAGATGGATGGAATAAAATTATTTTCCCTGATGACCTGGAAGCTGAATTAGCAATATGGCGGCACAACCTTATAACAGGAGAAGATTTTACTTTTGAAAAGCGTGTACGTCATCATAATGGAACCTACCGATGGCATTTATGTCAAAGCATTCCCCAAAAAGATGCAAATGGAAAAATTACAGGATGGATAGGAACTAACACTGAAATTGATTCGCAGAAAAAATTTGCAGACGAATTAGAAGCAAAAGTAAAAGAACGCACTTATCAGCTCCATGTTCAAAATGAAACCTTTAAGCATGCGGAAGAAAGTTCTATGCAGGGTAGTTATTCATTTAATTTAACAACGGGCAAATTATCTTATTCTGATAATTTATATGGGATCCTGGGTTATGAGCCTAAAGATTTTGAGCCTACTTTAGAAGAATTCAATAAACTTGTGCATCCTGAAGACCTTGATTATGTAATTCGGGCAACTAAAAAAGTATTAAAAAATAAAACAGCTAATGCCTGGAATTATCGTATGAATACCAGGAAAGGTGAAGTAATAAATATAAAGGGTACGGGAAGAGTTATAGAATTTGGTGGTGACAAATTATTAGTAGGAACTTTGCAGGATGTAACAAAAGAATTTGAGCTTAGTAGAGAATTACAGGAAAAGGAGGAGTATCGTAAGCAAATAATACACAATGCACCTGATGCCGTTATCGTAATTGATGAAAAGGGAATTATTACTTTATGGAATCCCAAAACAGAAGAAATTTTTGGGTGGAAAGCCGAAGAAGTGATAGGAATTACTTTAACAGATACAATAATACCTAAGCAATATCGTAAGGCGCACACTGAAGGAATGAAAAGATTTTTGAAAACAGGCGAAGAACGAATTTTAAATAAAACATTAGAAATGACTGCCCTCAATAAAGATGGCAAAGAGTTTCCTATATCCCTAACAATCTCCCAGGCAACACAACAGGGGAAAAATTTGTTTATTGCTTTTCTCAGGGACATTACATTTGAAAAGCAAACAAAAGAGCTTGCCATAAGCAATGAGAACCTCCTAAAAGCTAATATTGAATTGGAGACATCGCAGAAACTTTCTGAAAAAATGTTGAAGCAAAAGGATGAATTCATAAGCATAGCCAGCCACGAAATGAAAACGCCGCTTACTACGGCCAAAGGTTATTTAGAATTATTGTCGCTTTCATTAAAGGAAAAGGACCAAACTGCCTTGTATGCAACTAAGGCAAATCAGGCTGTAGAACGGCTTCACAACCTCGTGAGTGAATTATTAGACGCAAGTAAAATACAAAATGGTCAACTCTCTTATAGTATTACTACTTTTGATTTTAATGAAATGGTAGATGAAATAATTGATAACTTTCAGCATAGTGCAAAAAATCATAGCATAAAAAAAAGCGGGAAATGTGAACGTTTAATTACAGGTGATAGAGGAAGGCTGCAACAGGTTTTAATTAATCTATTTAGCAATGCAGTAAAATATTCTCCTACTGCTGATAAAGTGTTAGTTGAAGTGAAAGAATTGGATAATAATATTCAGTTATCAGTACAGGATTTTGGTGTTGGTATTTCAGGTAAGCATTTAGATAAAATTTTTGACAGGTACTATAGAGTACAGGAGAATGCTATTCATTTCCAGGGATTAGGTATTGGGCTTTATATATCCCACAATATTATAGAAAGACACAATGGAACGATGAGCGTGATAAGTGAAACTGCAAAAGGGAGCACTTTTTATTTTACCCTTCCAATATAAATATTTAAATATTTTTTTACCAAAGCTTATTATTTATGAAAAAAGTAATACTTATTTATGATGATGATGAGGAAATTTTAGAATTATGTACGGCGATTTTATATGAATATGATTTTGATGTAAAAACTTTTTCCAGGTGTGAGAATATTGTAGAAGATATTCAATCTTATCATCCTAATTTGATTCTAATGGATTTATGGATTCCGCTGATTGGTGGTGAAAAAGCAATTGAAATCGTAAAGCAAAATGAAAGTACAAAAAAAGTTCCTGTCTTAATATTCTCAGCAAATTCAAATATTAAAGAAATAAGCATAAAAGTTAATGCAGACGGTTATATAGAGAAACCATTTTTAATAAATACTTTTATTGAAACGATAAATAGTTATATAAATTAGACATTATCGACAGAGTTAATTAGCAACCCGGATTATTAATGGGGTTTTAACTTGTCTACTAAAATAAATGGTACAATTACTTATTTAAGTTGTTCGGCTAATCCGATAAGAAGTCCTTCTGTCCCACGAATGTAGCAGAGTTTATAAATGTCTTTATACTCAACTACTTCACCAACAATTTCGGCACCATGCTTCTCAAGCCTGGATAACAATTCGTCAAGGTTATCAACCCTGAACATAATACGGAGATAGCCAAGAGAGTTAACCGGAGCTATTCTGTGATCTGCTATAGTTTGAGGAGAAATAAATTGTGAAATTTCAATTCGGCTGTGTCCGTCAGGAGTTACCATCATAGCAACCTCTACTGATTGATTTTGAAGTCCCGTCACTCTTCCTGCCCATTCACCTTCAACTATTGCCCGACCTTCCAGGTGTAGTCCTATTTCTTTGAAAAAAGCAATTGTATTGTCGAGTGATTCCACAACAATACCTATATTGTTCATTTCGATTAATGTACTTTTAGTCATTGCCTTATTTTTTTTATTTAGTCGGATTTTAGAATTGGTAATCTGAGAGTCGCGGCACGCAAGTAAATGTACATTACTCTTATTTATAAAGTACTATTTGTCCTGACATGGGAATTTGGCAGGTGCAAACTTCTTTGCTTTAAATTTTGTACTATCGAAAAATTATAGATACTGACACTTAATCGATGATAATATTGATGATAATTAGTTGTGTTTTGTAGAGCCATGACCAAGCCAGGATTACCTATGGCCAGTTAAGAAGATTATTTTAAGAGATTGTATTAGCGTAATAAAAGAATGAATTATGTACTTCGCCAAATGGATTTAAGGTTTTGGAAGACAGTAATGATATATTATTAAAATAAAGTAAGAACAGTTTGTGCTGTAGGAGATACAAATTATTAGCGGTAATTGTAGGGCAACAGTGCTAACAATTGAACTAAGTCAACAAGTATCTTTGTTGAATAATAGATTAATAAATAAAAATTATGTGCAAAATTATCTTCGACAGCGCAATATCCCTTGATGGCTTTTTCGCCGGCGACAATAGAAGTCCAGGCAATCCAATGGGTGGCGTTTCCGGTAAATTACACCAATGGATGTTTAAACAAAAAGCATTTTGGAAACATGTCAAAATGGAAGGCGGTGAAGAATACGGTGCGGACAGTAAATTAATTGATGATCTGTTTGCAAGGACAGGTTCTTATATTATGGGAAAACGAATGTTTGAAGAGGGCGAAGTCGTTTGGGCAGAAAATTTATACGAATCAGATGTATATGTGCTGACACACGAAAAAAGAGAACCTTGGTTTCAAAAGGGGACAACAACTTTTTATTTTATCAATGAAGGATTACAAAGTGCATTGGAAAAAGCAAAACAATCAGCCAAAGGAAAGGACATAAGAATACAAGGTGGTGCGAATACTATTCAACAATTTCTCAACGCAGGGCTTGTGGACGAATTTTTCA
>JBDTXP010000171.1:0-5218 GCA_040006135.1 Ginsengibacter sp.
GGATCCTTTTTTACAAGCCATAAATACTCGCCTATTTGCCGCCAAACACCCATAATAAGAAAATTAGTACATCCTAAAATTAGCAATATCCGTAACTGCTTCAAAAAATAATTTATAACCGCATTCTTTTTTCTAATTTTAAGAGCGGCAAAAAAGCATAATGAAAAAAGTTATAAAGAAACATCCTCTCGCGATACGCTGGCTACATTGGATCAATTTCCCGGTGCTTGCAGTAATGGTATGGAGCGGCATGCTTATTTATTGGGCTAATGATGTGTACAGGCTGGGTTGGGGAGATAAAACAGTTCTTAAATTTTTTCCTGATTCATTTAATAAAGCATTAAACATTCCATTCAGATTGGCGGAAGGAATGAGCCTGCATTTCGTTTTTATGTGGCTTTTTGCGATCAATGGACTGATTTATTTTTTATACCTCATATTTTCAGGTGAGTGGCGTTTAGTATTTCCCAATAGAAAATCTTTTAAAGAATCTTTTTTAGTGATTCTTCATGATTTAAAGATCAGAAAATCACTCCCCCCGCAAAAGAAATATAATGCAGCGCAACGGATTGCTTATACGATCGTTATTTTTATGGGATTGGGTAGTATTTTAACAGGCTTAAGTATTTATAAACCGACACAGTTTCATACACTTACATATTTACTCGGTGGTTATGAATGGGCACGAATTGAACATTTTACCCTAACCATACTTTTCTGTTTGTTTTTTCTCGTGCATATAGTTCAGGTGGCACTCGCAGGATGGAATAATTTTCAAAGTATGGTTACTGGATTATTTGTTTTGGAAAAGAATGTGATTCCTATTGTGCAATCGCAACCTGTTATAAAAATAGAAGAAGAAAAGGAGACAGAAAAATTATCTTCAAGCAATGGTAGTGATCAAGAAAATTCTATTGAAGATGTTTCAGGCGATCCTGGAGATATAAATAATAAAAATGAATAACGATCCTAACGAAATTTTAATAACCAAAAATAAGTTCAGAAATAAAAGTATTCTAGCTTTTACAATATTTATAATTTTCACAGCTGCGGCTGTATTCGCATGGAAGAAAATTAATAATGCGTCGGCTGTAGCTGGTACACCAAAACCACTAAGGGCAGTGCTTGACAATAACGAAAAAGTTTTTTCATCGTTTTTCAGTGATCAGCACCTGGCAAAAACTTATCCTGTTTCCCAGGCCGTAAAAAAAGTACGTGTAAATGGAGATATCGGTCTTAAAAGTGAATTGGATTCTGCCTGGCGGTTGCACGTTGTTTTAAATGCTGGCGATACAATTTCACTTACGCTTGATGATATAAAAAAATTACCCAAAACAGAGTTGGTTTATGATTTTAAATGTATTGAAGGCTGGAGCCAGATTACCCATTGGAGCGGGGTAAAATTCAGTGACTTTTTGAAAAAATATGACCCTGCCGCCAGTTCTGAAAAGTATGCAGGACTCGTTACCCCTGACAAAGATTATTATGTTGGTATTGACATGGCGAGTATGATGCATCCCCAAACTTTACTTTGTTATGAAATGAATGGAAAGCCTCTTCCTCTTAACCAGGGATATCCTTTGAGATTAATTATCCCGGTAAAATATGGTATCAAACATTTAAAAAGAATAGGCACTTTATTTTTCAGCAATGAGCGACCACCTGATTATTGGTATGAAAGAGGTTACGATTATTATTCGGGTTTATGATTGCTGTCAGGCTGAGCTTATAAAAGTGTTTGTTTTACTTATTATTTACTTCATAATGTTCCAGTAATCGAATCAGGAAAGGTTGCTGACCTTCATTTATATATTCCATGGCCTGCTCAATAGAAAACCATGCTGCCCTATCTATTTCAGGAATTGAAATTATTTTTCCACTTCGTGGCGGCCATACTACTTCACAAGTATTGCTGATGAGTTTTTCCACAATAAAATCTCTCTGCAAAGCCCAACAAAAAACCAGCTTACCACTTTTCAATTTCACCGAACCTAATTCCATAAAATCCCCTTCTACCTTTTCACCCGTTTCTTCAAGAAATTCCCTTTGGGCAGCTTTCAAGGGTTCCTCATCACCTAGAAATTCACCTTTAGGAATTGACCATGCACCCTGTTCTTTTTTTGCCCAGAAAGGGCCACCAGGGTGTACTAATAAAACCTCCAGCTCTGTTTCCAAAATTTTAAATAATAATATACCTGCACTTTTTTTTCCTTTCATCACATTCAATATTATGAAAAAGTAAATTACACAATAACGTTATGACAAATTAATGTCTAAATCTAAAACTAATTTACACTTTAAAGGAAGTTGGGTTATTTGTTGAGTAAAAAATATTTTCATTAAAGCATTTCATTAATTATTAAGGAACTTCACGGCTGAAAATATTTGCATCTATGGAAAAAAAATTGCTGAGAGAACAAAAGAAATTCGAAGCAGTATTTCAGAATGCATCTCTCGGAATATTAGTAATTGATGAAAAGGGAACGATAGTCTTAGCAAATAATTTTCTCTTACAATTGTTCCAATATGATGAGCCAAATGAACTAATAGGCCAGAAATTGGAAATATTAATTCCGGCGAGATATCAAAAAGCGCATGTTCACGATCGGAATAGATATATTGCACACCCTGCCGCAAGACCTATGGGTATGGGACGTGATCTTTATGGGATTACAAGCCAGGGAAAAGAAATACCACTGGAAATAAGCCTGAGCAGCTATACGAATACAGAAGGTGTTTTTTCTATCGCATTTATAAGTGACATTACTGCCCGGCTGGAGGTGCAAAATAAGCTGAAAGAACAGCGGCTTGAATTAGCAGCTTTGAATGAAGAGATGGAGAAAAAAGTACAAGAAAGAACTGCAGCACTGCAGATTACCCTTCAAAAATTGGAGGCCTCAAAAGACAGGCTGACCGAAGCACTTAGTAAGGAAAAGGATCTTGGTGATTTGAAAAGCGCATTTGTGTCAATGGCTTCGCACGAGTTTCGCACACCGCTTAGCACCATTTTATCCTCAGCATCTTTGCTGGCAAAATATAAGCTTGCAGAAGACCAGGAAAGGAGAGACAAGCATGTACAAAGAATAAAATCATCCGTAACTAATCTAACGAGTATTCTAAACGAATTTTTGTCCTTAGGTAAATTAGAAGAAGGTAAGATTAAGGCTCATTTTTCTGTTTTTAATATAAAGGAATTCATAGAACAAGAGTGGCAGGAAATCTCAGCTTTGTTTAAGCCCGGGCAGCAAATGGAATATGTACATTCAGGAAAGGAAACGGTGACACTGGATGAGAATCTATTTAAAAATGTTTTGATCAACCTGCTCTCTAACGCTGCAAAATTTTCGTCAGAAAATAAAAAGATTTTTATAAATGTAGATGCAAGCGATCGTGAACTTATCTTCACTATCAGGGATGAGGGAATTGGAATTTCGGAGAAGGACCAGCAACATTTATTCGAAATATTTTTCAGGGCGAAGAACGCGCTTAATATTGCCGGGACCGGCATTGGATTGCACATCGTATCTAAGTATGTAGAAATGATGAAAGGCACAATTGCGATAAAAAGTGCTCTTGGGGAAGGAACGGAGATCACTATAAAATTTATACAATGATAAAAATTTTGCTGGTAGAAGATAATACAGAGATAAGAGAAAATACGGCCGAGATTTTAGAGTTGGCAAATTATATTGTAGTTACCGCTGCAAATGGTAAAGATGGTTTTGAAAAAGCTATCAAAGAAAAACCTGACTTAATCATTTGCGATATCATGATGCCCGTGCTCGACGGATATGGATTGCTCCATTTGATTGCCAGGAGTGAAGCGCTGCGTGGCATTCCTTTTATTTTCCTCACGGCAAAAAGTGAAAGATCCGATTTGAGAAAAGGAATGGAAATGGGCGCAGACGATTTTATTACTAAACCCTTTACTGAAATTGAAATCCTTAATTCTATCGAAAGCAGGTTGCAAAAATCAGGTTACATCAAGGAGAAATTGGAAGCTTCATCCAGGTTGAACGAATTTTTCTATGAAATAAAAAATGAAAACACTCTTGAAAAACTCAAAAGTGAAACGTCTTTGAGCCACTTCAAAAAGAAGCAAAAAATATACATGGAAGGCAATCACCCGCACAGTCTCTTTTTCCTTGACCGGGGTAAAGTGCGTACCTATAAGATGAATGACAATGGTAAAGAACTAACGATAAATTTATTTAGCAAAGGTGATTTTTTTGGTTATAATCCCCTGTTGGAAGATACGCCTTACCAGGAAACAGCCGAAACATTAGAGGAAAGTGATATCAGCATTATTGACAGGGAAGATTTTGAAATTCTAATTCATAATAATAAAGAGGTCGCGCAAAAATTTATTAAACTTCTGGCGCAAAATGTATCTGAGAAAGAAAATCAATTACTTAGCCTCGCTTATAATTCCCTTCGTAAAAGGGTCGCTGACGCGATTATTACGTTACTTGATAAATTTAAAAATACCGGCGATCATAAATTTGAAATTCAAATGTCGCGCGAAGACCTTGCCCACATTGCCGGAACAACTACTGAGTCGTTGATAAGAACCATAAGTGATTTTAAAAATGAAAAGCTTGTCGCTTCTGAAGGTGGATCAATACACGTTCTTAATGAAAATAAATTAAGGGAAATGCTTAATTAGCAATCTGCAGCATTAGCGATACGTGCGTTGAATTCATTGCTTAAATTTAAAAATTTCTTTTCGAAATTCATCATATTATCTCTTATTCGCAATTGCTTTTTCTCATAATGATCAGGCATATAGGTTTGCGATTCTTCCTCTACTTTTTTTGAAAATAGTGAGATGGTCCTCTTTAAATAATTTGCGCGACCGTCTATCAATAACATTTCATTTTGAAAATATTCTGCGAGTGTTATGGTTGTTGCATTTTCATTCTGATCCACGATTTCGCTAAGCCGGTATTTTAATAAAGCATTCTCCTGGATAAAAAACTCAACCTTTCGAAGCCACGATTTGGCTTCCAGAATTACCTGATGTTCCGGGGAATTTTTCATCAAACCTATATTTTCAGTTATTAGCAGCGACCCTTTAAGAAAAAAATTAAAATTGCACTAATCGAAGGGATATACGAATGATTACCGGCAGCAAATAAACTGATCTTTATCATACGCTTTCTTATTTATTCCCAAACGAAAAACATGGAAAAGCAATAATTACAAAACTAATTCCTTT
>JBDTXP010000172.1:0-5158 GCA_040006135.1 Ginsengibacter sp.
TGCCTTAAACAATTATTAACTTTGCATTATGTCAGTAAACAAAGAGATAAAAAAAGTAACTACGCATACTTTACTAAAGATGAAGAGGGCGGGTGAGAAAATTTCAATGATCACTGCCTATGATTATTCTTTTGCAAGAATATTCGATGCTGCAGGAATAGATATTATTCTTGTAGGAGATAGTGCGAGCAATGTAATGGCAGGACATGAAACTACTCTGCCTATTACACTCGAGCAAATGATCTATCATGCATCTTCAGTTGTGAGAGGCACTTCAAGGGCATTGGTAGTAGTAGATTTGCCCTTTGGTAGTTACCAGGGAAATACGAAAGAAGCATTGAGCAGCACTATAAAAATCATGAAAGAAACCGGGGCTCATGCTATTAAATTGGAAGGAGGTGAGGAAGTTATGGATTCAGTAAAGCGTATTGTGGATGCAGGTATTCCTGTTATGGGACACTTAGGACTTACACCTCAATCCATTTATAAATTTGGAACTTATACCGTTCGCGCAAAGGAAGAAACAGAGGCAGAAAAATTAAAAAAGGATTCAATGATATTACAGGAAGCCGGATGTTTTGGTATTGTTCTGGAAAAAATTCCTGCCTTACTTGCGAAAGAAGTTTCGTCCCAGCTTTCTATTCCAACAATCGGCATAGGTGCGGGAGGCGCATGTGATGGCCAGGTTTTAGTAATGCATGATTTGTTAGGAATTAATACAGAATTCAAGCCGAGGTTTTTACGCACTTATCTTAATTTGAATGAATTAATAACAGGCGCTATAAAAAAATATATTGAGGATGTTAAAAGCAATGATTTTCCGAATTCTTCTGAACAATACTAGCAAAAAAATGATGTAATTAATTATTCAATGAATATTAAAATTTCCTAAGAGATATACTCCAGGAAAAAAAGTAAAAAACAAAATAATGCCACAAAAGATAAAAAATATGCAGGGGTTTTTAAAAGATCTAAAAATTAGTGAATTAAACAAAGGAGTATCAACAGGGAGTAAGTGGATTTTTACAAGTGGTGAGAAGTTGGAATCATATTCTCCTGTTGATGGAAAATTAATTGCCAGCGTAAATAGTTGTGATAAAAGAAGTTTTGATAATGTAGTTGCTGAAGCAGCCGAAGCATTTAAGGAATGGCGTTTATGGCCTGCACCAAAACGCGGTGAAGTAGTGAGGCAAATTGGTAATGAGTTAAGAAAATATAAACCTACACTTGGCAAATTGGTGAGTTATGAAATGGGTAAAAGCCTCCAGGAAGGAATGGGTGAAGTGCAGGAAATGATTGATATCTGTGATTTCGCAGTTGGCTTATCAAGGCAGCTTTATGGACTCACTATGGCTAGTGAAAGACCAGGTCACCGGATGTATGAACAATACCATCCGTTAGGAGTTGTTGGAATTATTTCCGCATTTAATTTCCCGGTTGCAGTTTGGAGCTGGAACAGTATCATCGGTATGGTATGTGGTGATGTTTGTATCTGGAAGCCTTCGGAAAAAACTCCTTTGTGTGCAGTTGCCTGCCAAAATATAATAGCAAAAGTTTTTAAAGAAAATAATGTTCCCGAAGGAGTTTGCAATCTGGTTTGTGGAGGCCGAGAGGTGGGAGAATGGATGTGCAATGATAAAAATGTAGCACTTGTTTCTGCCACTGGTTCTACAAGAATGGGGAAGGCTGTCAGTGCTGCAGTGGGCGCACGGCTTGGCAGATGCTTGCTTGAGTTGGGCGGAAACAATGCAATTATAGTTTCACAACATGCCGACCTTGATATTGCATTAATTGGATGTGTCTTTGGTTCTGCGGGTACAGCAGGACAGCGGTGCACAACCACACGCCGCATTATTATTCAGGAGGATGTTTACGAAGTTTTTAAAAAGAAACTTGTGAACGCATATAAGCAATTAAAAATAGGCGATCCATTAAAAGCTGAGAATCATGTAGGCCCATTAATAGATAAAGATGCTGTGAATAGTTATTTGGATGCTGTGTCTCAATGCAAAAAGCAAGGAGGTAAATTTATTGTTACACCGGGTCAAATGAGTGGCAAACAATTTCAAAGCGAGTGTTATGTTCAACCCTGCATTGCAGAAGTAAAGAATGAAATGGAAATTGTTCAAAGAGAAACATTTGCTCCTATTTTATATCTTTTAAAATATAAAACAATCGAAGAAGCTATCGCTATGCAAAATGAAGTGCCACAAGGTCTGTCAAGTTCTATTTTTACACTCAACCTGCGCGAATCTGAATTATTTTTAAGTGTTGCGGGAAGTGATTGTGGAATTGCGAATGTAAATATTGGCACATCCGGCGCAGAGATCGGTGGGGCATTTGGCGGCGAAAAGGAAACCGGCGGTGGTCGTGAAAGCGGTAGCGATGCCTGGAAGGTTTATATGCGCAGGCAAACAAATACAATTAATTATTCTGATTCGTTGCCGCTGGCCCAAGGGATAAAATTTACGGTGTGATTTTAAAAGGTTCCAGATGTCCAGAAGTTTTAAAAAGGTTCAAAAGGGTTCAGAACGTCAAAAGAATTTAAATCGTTCAATAGTTTTTTAATAAACTTTGAAATATTTAAAAACCCCCGGTATGCTTTATATTTTGGAATTAGTAACCTTTTGAACCCATAGAAGTTCAGGAACACCTTGAACCATCTCAAACAATAACAAAAAAATTATATAATTATGCTGTGAGGCAAGTGTTTACTCCAATTAATTTATTTAATTGCATAAAATTATTTTTTTAAACAATTACAAATGATAAATTATAGAAGGGGATTATTGATAGCGCTTGTTTCAGCGTTTATTTTGCCCACCTCAATTAAGGCTCAGACAAGCAATAAGGATCAAATAAAAATTGCACCAAACAATTGGCATCAACTAGATCGTGCTACTACAGGCTATTATGGAATAAGCTTGGATAAAGCTTACGACTTACTAAAAGGAAAGAAAAGCAAGACAGTGATTGTAGCTGTAATAGACAGTGGTATCGATACTTTGCAGGAAGATCTTAAGCCTATATTATGGACAAATCCTGGTGAGATTCCCGGCAATGGTATTGATGACGATAAAAACGGTTATGTGGATGATGTGCATGGCTGGAATTTTCTAGGTGGCAAAGATGGTCAAAATGTAAACCAGGATTCTTATGAGGCTGCAAGAGTTTATTGGAAGTTAAAATCAAAGTATGGTGCCAAGGATCCGGATACCAGTGCGTTAGCCGGAACTTCAAAAGACGAAGCCGTGATGTTTTTAAAGGCAAAAAATAAAGTAGTCGGCGATGTGAATCCGGCAGAAGTTATGATGCTGCGCAGAATAGAACCAGTTCTAAAAAAGGGTGATTCTATTATTCAAAAAGACCTGGGTAAAACTGAGTTCAATGGAACTGACCTGTTATCTTATAATCCAACTTCAATGGAGGCAAAAACTGCCGCAGCAATTTATATGAATATCGCAAAACTTAATAAGAGTAATGATATTACTAATAAACAGATCCTCGATGATTTTGAAGGACAGTTAAGAAAAGCAGATGCGGCAAATACTCCGCCACCTAATTATAGATACGATATTGTAAAAGACAATTATAATGATATTAATGACAGGTATTACGGCAACAATGATATTATGGCTGGGACACCTACTCATGGCACGCATTGCTCCGGTATTATCGGTGCAGTAAGAAACAATGGATTAGGTATGAATGGCATCGCTGACAATGTGAGAATCATGATGATACGCGCAGTGCCGGATGGCGACGAACATGATAAGGATATTGCTAATGCGATTCGGTATGCTGTGGACAATGGAGCACAAGTAATAAGCATGAGTTTTGGAAAAGATTTTTCACCTGAAAAAAGTTGGGTAGATGATGCAGTGCGATATGCGTATTCTAAAGATGTACTAATAGTTCATGCGGCGGGGAATGACCATAAGAATATTGATACAGCCGATAACTTTCCTAACCCAATTTTTATCGATAAAAAAGGAAGAGCTGCTAATTTCATAACAGTTGGGGCAAGCGGAGACGCTACCAATGGTGGTTTCACAGCATCTTTTAGTAATTATGGTAAAAAAGAAGTTGATGTTTTCGCACCGGGAGTGAATATTTATTCAACTTTACCCGGCGGAAATAAATATGGTAATCTTTCCGGTACGAGTATGGCTGCGCCTGTAGTGGCAGGGCTGGCAGCACTTATTCTTGAATATTATCCTAATCTTACTGCTGAGCAAATTAAGTATGTTATTGAAAAATCTGTAACTCCAATGAAAGATCCTGTTGAGCTTCCTGGTTCTAAAAATGAAATGGATGAGGATGGAAATCCCACTATGGTTTCGCTATCTGATATTTCGAAGACAGGCGGTGAAATCAATGCATATAATGCTATAAAACTTGCTGCCACGGTAAAAGGCGAAAGAAAAATGGATAATGAAATACTTCCAAAATCAAAAGTCATAAGGAAAAACAGAGGATAATCTATAAAAAATATTTTTTGAGCCGGCCATTTTTTGGCCGGTTTTTTTTGCGATTCCATTCTTATTTTTGCAAATTGTTTTATACCAATAAATAATTATTTATGCGGCCATCTCCCGATTCTTACCCACCCTACTTTAATACGTATATCAAATTAGTTGAAGAAACTGATTTAATTACCGCGCTTTTAAATCATGGAGATGAAGCTGATTCTTTTTTTTCAAAAATTAATGAAAGTGAAACACTATACCGCTATGCAGAAGGCAAGTGGACAATAAAAGAAATTTTGCAACATGTTATTGATGCAGAGAGGATTTTTTGCTACCGGGCACTTTCATTTGCCCGCAGGGAGCAAGTTTGCTTGGCAGGTTTTGATGAAAATCAATATGCTACAAATTCTCATGCCAATGACATTGCATGGAGCAGTTTATTAAGTGATTTTAAAATAGGCAGAAAAAATTCTATTTCTTTATTTAATTCATTTACCAATGATGATCTTGATCATACAGGTAAAGCAAGTGATTATTCAATATCTGTTCGGGCACTTGGCTACATTATTGCCGGCCATTGCATGCATCACATGAACATTGTGAAGGAAAGATACCTTTCAATTAAATAGCTAGCTTTTTCTTTTAGTAACTTCATGCAAATTGTTTTTGTGAAGTTATTTTCTGTAAAT
>JBDTXP010000173.1:0-5144 GCA_040006135.1 Ginsengibacter sp.
TGAAATGCAAGAAAACCCTCACTTGCAAGGTAAGTTTCAATAAAGGTGATGGGCTTACCAAGAAGTTTATTGAATCCTTGTTTGTAAGGAGCCAGCGCGACCCCGCCGTGTACATAAAAAGCAAGATTTGGCCATATTTCATGAATGTTTTTCAGGTTATAGCGCTCTATAACTTTTTCCATACACAGTTGAACCCATGCCGGAACTCCTACCAGGAAAGCGATATCCCATTCAGGTGCTTTTTCTACAATTTCTTCCAGCTTCTCTGACCAGTCTTTTACTTTTGCAATTTTTCGTCCGGGTTTGTACATTCCATGAAACCAGAAAGGAATATTTTTAGCCTGTATTCCGCTTAGGTCTCCTGCATAGTATGTAGCAGATTTTTGCAAATGCGTACTGCCCCCTAACATGAGCCATCCTTTGCCTACATATTTTTTAGGAACATTGTTATAAGATGCGAGGCTTATCAGTTGCCTCAAACTTGTAAGAGTATTTGCCTTTATAAGTTCTTTTGTAATAGGGATATATTTACTTGCGGCTTCGCTAGTGCCACTACTTAATGCAAAAAATTTGATAACCCCCGGCCAACATACATCTGGCTTACCTTCCATAGCCCGATACCACCATTTTTTATAAATAGTTTCATAAGTAAAAACCGGAAGTGTTTCTTGAAAACTTTTAGTGGGATGCCTGCTTAATAAAATCTTATCGAATAAATATTTTTGACCAAATTCAGTAAACCGGGCTTTCTTCAGCAACTTGGTAAGAACTTTTATTTGTTGCATTTTAGGTGACATGCTTCCAGGTATCTGAAGTGCTTTTGCCCATGATCTTGGAAGTTTAATGTCAATAAAAGCCATGCCCTCAGCTATTTGGTGAATGAAACAAATTTATGAAACATTTAAAGGCAAAAAAAGATAAAGTTTAAATGGTAATATATGTTAGTGAGTTTTTATAAATTGCATTTAGGATGACCCATCTAATGCGTTTGTAAGCCATTTTCCCATCTTAATCTGTAAAAAAAATATTCCAAATATGGCTAATAAAATTTATAGTTTTAATCCTTATTTTGTAAAATTTCAACTCACTTTAAAAAATTGGACTACATTTATAAAAATTTAATACTTAGAATAGTATATGAGAAATACCCATTTCCCATAGTACCAGTCTATCTTTATAACTCTAAACTGATCCATTTTCATGTATAGTCATATCTGGAAGAAATATTTGCCGATTGTAAAAATACTTATGAAAAAATCAATTAACGAAGTACAGGTTTTGGATCTTAACAGGGTGGATTTTGAAAGAGCGGGTAGTGGCAGAAAGGCCGGTTATAAATTTAATATTGAATTTACTGAAGGAAAAGTCGGTAATGTTATAAGCGGATCTCCACTTGCAATGAATCTTGCACAGGTGGTTTTAGAAGATGATGCCGCAAAACAAATCCTGAACGAACATAATTTCGAAGTAAGCCTCAATACCCGGTTTCAACTCACCATCAAGAACATTGAAAAAGAAGCAGCAGACCAGCAATCTATTGAAGAAGAGGCGACCTAATAGCTATTTGCCTGAAATTTCCTGATGATTTTTTCAATGTACGTTCCTTGCTAATAGCTTCCGGCTGCAAAGGTATTTCCCTGGTTCATATCTCCAGTTTCATAACCTTTCTTAAACCAATACATTCTTTGTGCAGATGTGCCATGCGTAAAGGAATCGGGGGTCACTGTTCCCTGGTATTCCTGCTGAAGCCGGTCGTCGCCGATTGCATTTGCTGCTGTTAGGGCTTCATTTATATCTTCTGGCTTAATTACATTTTTCATTTTCTGATCATAATGCGCCCACACACCTGCATAAAAATCTGCCTGTAATTCTAATCGCACAGAATATTTATTATACTCAGTTTCACTTACCTGCTGCTGTAGTTGCTGCATCTTTGCCGTTACGCCAAGTAAGTCTTGAACGTGATGACCTACTTCATGCGCGACTACATATGCCATAGCAAAATCTCCTGAGGCTCCAAACTGTTCTTTTAGTTGCTGCGCAAAAGCAAGATCAATATATAAGTCCTGATCTGCGGGACAATAAAAAGGACCACTTGCTGTAGATGCAGTACCACAGGCCGAAGTAGTGGCATTTCTAAAAAGCACCAAAGTTGGTTTTGTATAAGTTTTACCCATATCACCAAAAAGCTTTGTCCACACATCTTCCGTATCTGCAAGGACTACTTTTACAAAAGAAGCCTCTTTGTCATCGGCAGCTTTTTGCTCTACGGTTAATTCCTGTTGTTGTTGCTGAGGAATTATCTGTTGCAAATCGTTAATGCTTCCATCACCCAATAAAAATTTAGCAAGAAAAAAAATAATTCCTATTACGCCGCCACCAACTGCGAGTCCGCCACCTGATAAACCCCTGCGGTCATCTACATTGCTGCTTTCTCTTCTTCCCATCCATTGCATATCGATAGTTTTAATAATGAAATAAGGTTATACAAATATATTAGTAATTGATTTCACGGGAACAATCGTTTATACAAATATTAGACCACCACTTCCTGGCCGAATGGAATGCAGATTAATGCATAGACTACCTAAAACTATTTAGAGTAAAGTTACTTTATCACCAAGGGCTCTCTGTGCCAGCTGATCCATGTCTGTCGTCCTTTTCCTTTACCTTGCACCTATAAAAGTTTACACAAAAGTGCATGTACAGTATTATTGCAGGAAGTATTATTTTAAGTTTATTACATGCCGCTATTCCTAATCATTGGCTTCCGGTAATTGCTATTGGCAGAAAAGAAGGATGGACACTCAGCGAGGTCACCGAGGTAACATTAATTTCGGCTCTCGCCCACGGAGTAAGTACAATTATTATAGGATTCATTTTGGCTTTTATAGGAGCACAGCTTGCAGAAACAGTTGAACATTTTACACACTTCTTTGCTCCTATAATTCTTATAATTCTAGGATTGATTTTCATCTATCGGCATCATCGTCACCAGCATTTTCATATTCATCCGGAAAATAAAAAAGCTACATCAAAAAAAAGTATAATCATTGCTTTGGTTTTAGCGATGTTTCTTTCACCATGCATGGAAATAGAAGCTTATTTTTTATTAGCTGGTTCGCAGGCTAAATGGCTTATCTGGTTTATAGCAGCGATATACCTTGTAATCACTACAATAGGAATGGTCACTCTTGTGCGGTTTGCGTACATGGGAGTTTTAAAATTGAATTGGCATAAACTTGAACATAATGCCGGCATCATTACAGGTATTACTTTAGTGGCGACCGGGATTCTTTCCTTTTTCATTCATTAAAAAATTGAACACTACTTATTACCCCTATACTGTTGCAAAATTTACGTTAACCGCTTAAGTTTGCATCTATTTTAAAATATAATGAAGATAACAGATCACATAACCGAGGCAAAACAAACATTAATTTCTTTTGAAATACTTCCTCCATTAAAGGGAAAAACTATTGAGTCAATTTATAATCACCTGGATCCTTTAATGGAATTTAAACCGGCTTTTATAAATGTCACCTATCATAGGAGCGAACAGGTTTTTAAAAAGAAAGCTGATGGAACTTTTGATAAGGTAGAAGTTAGAAAAAGGCCGGGAACCGTGGGTATTTGTGCAGCAATCATGAACCATTACAAAATTGACGCTGTTCCACATTTAATTTGTGGAGGCTTTAATCTGCAGGAAACAGAAAACGCTTTGATTGATCTTGCCTTCCTTGGTATTGATAATGTTTTAGTATTACGAGGTGATGCCGCAAGAAATGAATCTGTTTTTGAGCCAGAGCCGCAAGGTCATGCATATGCAATCGATCTATTAAAACAGGCTGTTAATCTAAACAATGGTATTTATCTCGAAGATGATATTCGGGACGGTTACAAAACTAAATTTTGCATAGGAGTTGCAGGCTATCCGGAAAAACATTTTGAAGCCCCTAACCTAAACAGTGATATGCAATACCTAAAAATGAAAGTGGAAGCTGGTGCCGATTATATTACCACACAAATGTTTTTTGATAACAGCAAATACTTCCAGTTTGTAGATAAATGCCGTGAAGCGGGAATAAAAGTTCCCATAATACCCGGACTAAAACCCATAACTACTAAAAAGCAACTTTCAGTTTTACCACGCACATTTCATGTGGATATTCCTACAGATCTAAGCAATGAAATAATGAAATGTAAAACAGATGCTGATGTGGGGATTGTAGGTCAGGAATGGTTATTACAACAATCAAGAGAACTAAAAAAATTCGGTGTACCTGTATTACATTATTATACTTTAGGAAAGCCACAAGTGGTGGCCAATGTAGTTAAGGAGATCATTTAAATTGCAAAAAAACAGAAGCCGGTAATATAAAATCACCGGCTTTATTTCTGCTTCTTGCTCAAAGATTTTTACCTTCTTAAAATAGGGATACCGAGTGAAAGAGAAATAGTGCGGTATTTATTTTTATCGTTTGCTGAATTATTTGTTTGGGTAGAGTTTATTTTTGAAAAGCCTAAACCATAATTTGCCTTTATAATAATTTTTCCTAAATCAATGCCAGCGCCAAAGTCTGCGCCGTAATCAAATCTTTTTATTTTATTATATCCTGCATCTTCCTGCGCTGTTGTAGTAGGGTTATCATTATTAAATTTAATATTGCTCTCCGAAACAGTAGAACTACCAAAAATTTTAGTCGTTACCGTGGATTTTCCTGCAATTCCCATTTCAGCGTAAGGACCAGCATAAACAAATATATTTTGCTTATTCATTAATGGAATTCTTACCAGGACGTGTAAAGGAACTTTTATGTATAAGGGATTAAATTTTGCCTTTACATAGTTATCATCAGTAGCATTCGTGAAATATGTTTCTGCTTTTGAACCTTGCCCATTTAGTAAAATACCGGTTTCCAGGTCAAGCATATTAGACATATTAAAGCGACCTAACAAGCCTGCGTTAAATGTGGTGAGCATGTTATTTTTTTCAGTTGCGCCAGAATTGTCTTTTGAAATATTGGCGAGGTTAACACCGCCCTGGATATATACCTGGCTATGACCTAAAGAATAGCTGAATACAGCGAGTAGTACAAAAAGAATTTTTTTCATGGTTACGTTGTTTTGAATAATAGCGAATG
>JBDTXP010000174.1:0-5133 GCA_040006135.1 Ginsengibacter sp.
CCTCTTCCGACACTTTCATAATGAAAGCCGCATTCTTCCATCTGGTATAATTCAAACAAATTGCGACCGTCGAAAATTACGTTATTTTTCATTTTCGCTTTCATACGATTAAAGTCTGGCGTTCTGAATTCATTCCATTCTGTTGCGATCAGCAATGCATCTACATCATCCAAAGCATCATACTGATTTTCTGCAAATATAATTTTGCCTTCAATTTCATTTTTTACATTTTGCATAGCTTCAGGATCAAAAGCTGAAACTTTAGCCCCGGCCGCCAATAACTGGTGTATCAATATTAAGGATGGTGCTTCGCGGATATCATCTGTATTTGGTTTAAAAGCAAGTCCCCACACCGCAATTTTTTTACCTGAAAGTTCATTATTAAAAAATGAAAGAATTTTAGGGAAAAGATGCATTTTTTGGGCTTCATTCACTTCCATTACAGATTCAAGAATCTTAAAACTATAATCTACTTCCTGGGAAGACATCACCAGAGCTTGTACATCTTTCGGAAAACAGCTGCCTCCATATCCGATACCCGGGAAAAGAAATCGCTTTCCTATTCGATCATCACTTCCAATACCTCTGCGCACCATATCTACATCTGCTCCAAGCCTTTCACACAGTTGAGCTATTTCATTCATGAAAGAAATTTTTGTCGCCAAAAAAGCGTTCGCGGCATATTTGGTCAGTTCTGCTGAACGTTCATCCATATATATAACCGGGTTTCCCTGTCTTACAAAAGGTGCGTATAATTCACCCAGTAATTTCTGCGCTTTCTCAGAATTAGTGCCAATTACTACACGATTTGGCTTCATAAAATCCTCTACTGCTACGCCTTCACGTAAAAATTCAGGGTTACTTACAACATCAAATAGCTCCTCAGGATTAGCTATTTTTCTTTCATTTAATTTTTGTAAAATATTGTCCCTAACTTTTTCTGCTGTGCCAACCGGCACCGTACTTTTATCAATAATTATTTTATAATCACCACTCTGTAAAAGTTCGCCTATTTGGGAAGCTACCTGGAGTACATATTTTAGATCTGCACGTCCATCACCATCTGGCGGGGTTGGTAATGCAAGGAAAACGATACGTGCATCTTTTATGCCTTCTTCAAGAGAAGTAGTAAATTTTAAACGTCCTTCCTTCTCATTCCTGATAAATATTTTTTCCAGACCGGGTTCATATATCGTTACTTTACCTGAGTTTAATTTTTTTATTTTTTTCTCATCTATATCTACGCAACAAACATTGTTGCCGCTTTCTGCGAAGCATGTCCCTGTTACAAGTCCTACGTACCCTGTGCCTATTACAGCAATTTTCATAATTATTTATTTATATATTCTAAAACTTTTTGGCTTATATATTTTAATTGTTCTTCGTCTAATTCTGTATGCATGGGTAATGATATAACACGATTTGTGAGCCAGTCAGTTTTTTCCAGATTATAATCTGCTCCTCCAAATTCTGCGAACATTTGTTGCCTATGTGCAGGTACCGGGTAATATATCATGGAAGGAATATTATTTTCCGATAAAAAATTAACAAGACCATCTCGATCCACATCATCTAAAATAAGTGTGTATTGATGAAAAACATGTTTACAATATGCTGCGCGAAAAGGAGTGGTGATTTTTTTATTTTGTGCAAAAGCACTGTCATAAAAGTCTGCCGCCTTTCGTCTTGCATTGATGTAACTATCCAATAACGGTAATTTTATATTTAATATTGCCGCCTGCAAAGCATCCAATCTTGAATTGCATCCGACCATTTCATGATAATATCTCTCCTTTTGCCCATGATTAGCAATCATTTTTAATTTTTCAGCGAGTTTGTCATCATTTGTACACATCGCACCTCCATCGCCATAGCATCCCAGATTTTTACTTGGAAAAAATGAAGTACAACCAATGGTGCCAATACTCCCTGTCTTCTGAGTAGTGCCATTTTTAAAAGTGTAATCGCTGCCTATTGCTTGTGCATTATCTTCTATCACAGATATATTATGCTCTTTTGCAATGCTCATTATTTCTTCCATTTTGGCAGCATGGCCATAAAGGTGAACAGGTACAATGGCTTTGGTTTTGGATGTAATCGCCATTCTTATAGCATCGGGTTCTATGCAAAATGTTTTGGAGTCTACCTCTACGAATACTGGTTTTAATTTCAATAATGCAATCACCTCTGTAGTAGCGACATAAGTAAATGAAGGTGTAATAACTTCATCACCTGGCTGAAGGCCGAGTGCCATCATGGCTATCTGTAACGCATCTGTACCATTGGCACAAGGAATTACATGTTTTACTCCAAGATAAGATGCCAGGTTAGTTGAAAAAGAATTAACATGAGGCCCGCCGATGAAAATGCAGGAATTGAGTACGTCAGAAATTACCTCATTAACTTCACCATTTATTGCAAGAAATTGCTGTTTTAGATCCACCATTTGAATTGGTCTCATTTGCATTCATTTTTTTTTAAAACGGCTGCAAAGATAACTACCAATTTTCTTATCTAAACTATTAGAAACAAGCCATTAGTTTTGTAAAATAATAACAGGAACTGCTTATGTTGCTTTACAGGATTTTTTTATTATTGTATAAGGGAGGTATCAGCCTTGCTTCACTTTGGAATTATAAAGCCAGGTTATGGATCATCGGTCGCAAAAACGTTTTCCCTATATTAAAAACAGCTCGCCACGAGTGTTCAGGAAAAAAAGTAATCTGGATGCATTGTGCCAGCCTAGGCGAATTTGAACAGGGCCGTCCTCTTTTAAAAAAAATAAAAGAGCAATCACCTGAGGTCGAATTTTTCATTTCTTTTTTCTCACCTTCAGGTTATGAGAAAATTAAAAATGATGGGGATTATAAATATGTTTTCTATCTGCCAATGGATTCGGCTGCTAATGCAAAAAAATGGGTAGAAATCTTAAAGCCTCATATTGTTTTTTGGATTAAATATGAATACTGGTATTTCTATCTGCAGCAAATCAAGAAAAACAATATTCCTCTAATTATGGTGTCTGCCATTTATAAGCCATCACAAACTTTCTTTAAATGGTATGGAAATTTTTATAAAGAAATGCTCTATTCATTTACCCATTTCTTTGTACAAAATGCAGATTCGAAATTGGTGTTGCAAACAATTATTCCTGAAAATAAAATTTCAATTGCCGGAGATACCCGGTGTGACAGAGTAATCAATATCGCTACTAATTTTGTGGAAGTTCCTGGGCTAAGTGAATTTTGTGATGGTCAAAAGGTAGTAGTTATAGGCAGCAGTTGGGAAGATGATGAGGCGGAATGGGCTCACTTTGTAAGAACGCAAAAGAATATTAAATTCGTCATTGCACCTCATGAAATAGATGAAGCTAATATCCGGGATGTAAAAAAAAGATTTCCTGGAAGTATTCTTTATTCCGATTGGTTAATTCAATTAAAGAAATTACACGAGCCCGGGGAATCATACAATTGCCTTGTCATAAATAACATTGGAATTTTGTCGCGATTGTACTTTTATGCAGATATAACCTATGTAGGCGGTGGGTTTGGGAAAAATGGATTACATAATATCCTGGAAGCTGCCGTTTTTGGCAAGCCGGTAATATTCGGACCTGAATATGAGAAAAATTTTGAAGCATCTGCCCTCATAAATAATTCCGGAGCGATCAGTATTGAAAATGCACTTGACCTGGAAAAAGTTCTTCATAGTTTATTAGATCATCCTTTGGAAATGATTTCCAGGGGTGAAGCATCTAAGAAATATGTTTATGATAATAGTGGTGCAACAGAAAAAATTATGGCTTATTTATTAAATGGGAATTATATATAGATTGAATTTCCGGGTAGTACCAATTTTCCCTGAAAACTTGCCGTTTGCTCATTAGTTCAGACAATCCTATAAATTAGCTCAGGTATATTATTATTGTTCATTAGCTTTAATAAGAGTGTATTTTCAGATCATATTTTATAAATAATAATAAAAGTTGGGGTCACCTAAAAATAATCAGCTTTCATTACTGAAATTTCTGCTGCGAACATCTTTATTCCTGCTGATTTTTTTTCAAATCGGAGTGAACAAATCTTGTGCTCAAGGCAGGTATGTAGATAGTCTTGAGCAATGGATAGTTTCACATCCAAAGATTGATTCCCAATACATTCTCACTTTGCACCGGATTAGTTACCGTTACAGTGAAAATGATTTAAAGAAAGCATTTAAATATTATGAAAGAACTTTCAGCTTAAGTGATAGCTTAAATTTTGTATATGGAAAATCACTTGCACAAATAAACCTTGGAATCTTACTATCGGTTACAGGTAATTTCATGTCAAGTAATGAAGCTTATTTTAAGGCTATAGAATTTGCGAAACAATGTGGCGCAAAGCGTCAGGTGGCTATTTCATTAAATAATATTGGAGAAAATTTTCAATCTTTAAATGAGCTAGAGCGATGTCGCCAATATACCTTGCAGGCAATAGAGATCAACAAAGAATTGAGAGCGTGGCGGGGTGTTGCGATCAATTATGAATTGTTGCAACGTTGTGATGTGGAAGAAAAAAAATATGAAGATGCGAAGACTAACCTTGACCTTGGATTTCCATTTGCTAAGCTTTCCAAAGAAAATTATATTCTCTCTCTTTATTTTGTGGGGTATGGAAAATTAAGCGCGATCAATAATAATATTGATTCAGCAAATTTATTTTTTAAGAAGGGCATGGATCATGCAAGGACAGAAGGCGATCTTCGAAATCTATATGAGGTATTTATGGCAATGGCTGATTATTTGCCCCGGCTTACTTTAGCGACTAAAATAGAATATCTCGATAGCGCATTTGAAATATCGACCCGAACAAAGTACCGTGAAGGTGTTGGTAAATCTGCCCAGGCTCTTTCTGATATTTATGATCAGGAGAATTTGAAAGACTCTTCTATGCGGTATTATCATATTTACAAAAGCAATTTCGATTCCATGTTTTCTGAAAATAACAGGCGAAATGTGATCATTCGTGAAACAGATTGGCAAATAAAACAGAAAGAAATTGAAAATAAGCACCTAAAAGAATTATCTGTTATTCAAAAAAGAGATATCCTGTTTAAGAACTCCTTGTTGATAGCCTCAGGTATCTTATTAAT
>JBDTXP010000175.1:0-5042 GCA_040006135.1 Ginsengibacter sp.
ACGACTATTTTTCTGCGCAATAAATGGTGCATATTCCTAAAGTCAATGTTTTGTAGAAAGCGTTTCTATAGTTTAATTGGTTTAATATGTGAATGAATTCCTTTTTCTCTGGAAATTTTAAAACAGAATTATTAAGGTACTCATAAGCATCACTGTTTTTTGAAATCATTTTACCAATACCTTGAGTAATATATTTCATATAAAAATTATAAAATCCTTTCACAACAGGTGTAGATGGTTTTGTACATTCTGCTATCACTAATTTACCACCAGGCTTTAATACCCGCATGATTTCTGAAAGTCCTTTTTCAAGATGTTCAAAATTTCTCACGCCAAAGCCTACCGTAACTGCATCAAACGTATTATCAGGAAATAAAATTGCCTCGCTATCCCCATTTAACAGTTCAATTTTACCTGTATAATTATTCTTTTCTATTTTTTTTCTTCCTATTTCAAGCATGCCCTCGCTAATATCTATCCCCGTAATTTTTGCCGGGTGTAGCATTTTCAGCGCCGTGATAGCAAGGTCTCCTGTTCCTGTAGCCACGTCAAGTATGTGTTGAGGTGCGTCTTTCTTCAACAGCATAATCGCACGTTTTCGCCAATGCCTGTCTATTCCAACACTTAAAAACCGGTTAAGAAAATCATATTTAAATGCGATCTTATCAAACATTGCCCCAACCTGCACTGACTTATTTTCAGTAGAATTTTTAAAAGGCACAACTGTATCGTGGGGGTATACATTCATTAATGGTCAAAGATAGTTTTTTGAAATATAACGAATGTAGCAGTTTCATTCTTTCACTTTTATTTTTGATTTAAAGGGCATATATAATTCTTATTGTCAATTTTCAATCGGTTGTATCTTGCAAGCACATGCAAATTGTAAAAGCGCAATACCTCATCAGCAGTCCGGATTGGGAAAAATGTCCTCTTCCAATAAAGCCGGAATTTGCATTTATCGGTCGCAGTAATGTTGGCAAATCATCATTGATAAATATGCTTTGCAATAATGAAAAACTGGCAAAAACATCGAATTCTCCGGGCAAAACACAGATGATTAATCACTTTGAAATAATAAGTTCCAATGAAGTATCGGGCAAACAGAATAGCTGGTATCTCGTGGACTTACCGGGATATGGTTTTGCAAAAATTTCATTGAGCAGCAGGAGGCGATGGGAGCAAATGATTGAAAACTACCTGAGAAAAAGAGAAAATCTTTCCCACATTTTTGTTTTGATAGATTCGAGGCACAACCCTCAAAAACTTGATCTGGATTTTATTGAAAATTTAAATTTGTGGGAGATTCCATTCTCACTTGTTTTTACAAAAACTGATAAGGAAACACAAACTATTGTAAGTAAGAATATAAAAACCTTTTTAACAGCCCTGAGTAAACAGCAACAATTTTTACCACGTCATTTTGTATCCAGCTCAAGAAAAAAAACAGGCAAAAAGAAAGTTCTGGACTTTATTAGTGAGGAAATGGAACATAAAGATTCGGAATAAAAAAAACCTCACAGGTTTTGAAAACCTGTGAGGTTTAACGAAAAAATTTATGTATAGAGCTATAATCTAGAGGGAGCAAATAAAAGACCTTACAGGTTTTGGAAACCTGGGAGGTCAAATAAAAAATCTTAATTACTCTTTCTTTGCGGGCGGAGCGTTGCTTCTACTTCGTCTTTGTATTTTTTATACTGCGCATCAGTAAAAATGGCTTTTAATTTTGCATCTCTGTCTCCCATAATTTTTTCAAAGACACTCCTGTCCGGGCGCTCACCGGTGGCACGAATGCTATCCATCATATTATTTTGCATTCGGTAATATTGCGTAAAGACGCTGTCTGTTTTAGTTAATTGCGAAGCATCGAGATTAAGTGGAGCCATTTTTTCCATAATTCCTTTTACTCTTTCTTCTACTGAAGGGCGTTGAAAATTTTGAGCAAAAACTGATGCAGTGGCTATCAATATAAAAGACAGCAAAAAGGTGATCTTAGTTTTCATTTTGTTTTTTTTTATTTTATTTGTGAGAAGATTTTTTATCATTTTCATTATGCCTTCGGCCTCCACCAATCATTTTTACTACAGTGTTTTTTATTACTGAATCAAATTTTGGAATCTGCTGCGGAGTACAAAGTTTTCTTACCTGCTGAAAATAATTAAACATCTGAAGGTCTAATTGCCTTTGTGTTTCAGCAATTTTATCAGCATAATAATTTTTGGTTGAGTCTTCAAGTGATGACTGCTCAAGAAGTGCGTAAAAATCTTCTTTGGATTTTCTAAGGCTATCAAAAAGCGGCTTTCCCTGGGTACGCTGCTGGCTGCGGAGTTGCAAATACTGATCTATTTGACTTTTACTAAAATCCACTTCTTTCTCAAGCACTGTTGCCATACCATTCTGATCACGTGAATGTATTCTCTTTTCAGAAGAAGATGGATTTGAAATGAAGAAAATAAGGAGCACAATATCAATGAGTACAAGAAAAATAATAAATATTACAAGTGCTTTATATTTTTTATTTGATTTCATCATGGCTTTATGGTTTCATAATCAAATAATGTCGCACTTACCTGGCTGTATTCGTCTGAGGTATTTTGCTCAGTTAATGTTGCCAATGTATCATTAGATGAAACAGGTTTAAAAAACAATACTGATGCATTTACAAAAATGATAAGGCAAATACCTGCAAATACTACTGCAGGCTGTGTGAGCCATGATATAACATTTCCCCAAAAGCCTTTTGAATAATTAGCCTGTTTAAGCATCCTGGCCTCTAATTTTGTAAAAAACCAGGAAGGTGCTTCTGCACGTTGCATTCCATCTAAACTGGAAAAATCTTCATTAATTTTTTTATCAAAATTATCTTTCATTATAATTGCTTGCATTTCATTAGACGAACTTTTTAATAAAACCCTGTGACCCAATCCGCACTAATTTTAAAAATCTCAGTCTTTAAAAGCGGAATAATAGTTTTTCAACTGATTCTGTAAATTCTTTTTAGCTCTTTGTAAAAGCCCATCTACCGCAGAGCTACTCAAATCAAGCACTTCAGCAACTTCATCATATCGTAACCCTTCAATTTTATTAAGCACAAAAGCTACTTTTTGAGTATCCGGAAGTTGATCAAGGGCTTTAAATAACCTGGCAGCATTTTCCTTATTTTCCATTTTTACACCAGGGTGAAAAAAATCGGGCGGATCTATTATCATTTCATTATCCCCACCATACAAACTTTTTAAAAACGCAAATCTCTTTCTACTCTTTTTACTTCTTAGATGGTCGAGACATTTGCTAACTGTAATGCGATAAAGCCATGTAGAAAACTTAGCCTCCTCCTTAAAAGAAGTGATCGATTCAAAAACCTTAATAAATACCTCCTGTGAAAGATCTTCTGCATCTTCAAAATTTTGAACAATCCCCAATGAAGTATTAAAAACCATATCCTGCCACTTCTCCACAATTAATTTAAAAGCATGTCGGTCTTTTTGCTTTAATAAACCAACTAATTCGTGCTCGTCCAAAATAATTTTTTTTAACTATAACTGCGGAGTATCGTGACCTCCTCCAGACCCCGGGCCACGGGAACCGCGATCACCGCCGCGAAAATCATCGCTATTTATCTGCGAGGCTTTGCCCTTGCCAAAGGTCTTTAATTTATAGGTAAAGGTGAGCATGAAATATTGCTGTAATACCTGGTTGCTTACATCCTGGATATAAGAATTAGTGATGTTACGCGATATACTTTTATTCTGTTTTAATAGATCAAATACAGAGAGCTTCAATTCACCCATCTGGTTTTTTAAGAATTTCTGTCCGATAGCTGCATTCCACAACCAATAATTTGTGTTGAATCCCCCTGAAAGACCTTTATAATATTCATTCGAAATATCGTTTTGCAGGAATGTACCTTTTTTGGTCAGGAAATTTGCTGTAACGCCTGCACTTTGAATAAAATAATTATTATTTGATGTGTTTAAAATAGAATTATTGACCCTGTTAATATTGGCAGAATACGAAACAGTGAAGTCAATGTATTCACTAATGTTACTCGCAAGGACGGCACCGAGATTGTATGTATAATTTTTAGAAAGATTTTTTACATTATCAATCAAGCCGGGCAGTTTAGTATAAGTGAATCCTGCGTTAAGATTTATATTCGATTTTATAAACTTGAGTGGCATCCCAAAAGTAAAAAAAGATCTTGCGCTTAAATAGCCCTCAAGGTTTACGGGTTTTGAAATTTGTGAACCTTTATACAAAGTAATAGTATTAGATAAAACTGAATCCTGCGAAGCAGTATAAGTAGCATTAGAAACATAATTATTTACCTGTGATAAAAAAATGTTTGCAAAAAAACTTTGTCCTTTTACAGTATTGGTATAATTATAACGGGTGATTAAACTGTTATTATTTTCCTGTTGCAGATCAGGATTACCTGTAGAAAGGAAAAAAGGGTTATTGTTATTAATTACATTTTGTAATTGTGTAACAGATGGAGGATTGACCCTGCTCCTGAAAATTACGCGAAGATTACTACGCGCTGAAAGCTTCAAGCGTGCGAAAACATTTCCCAATATATTACTGTAGGTATTATTAATATGGCTTTCTTGTGGAAACACCTGGTCGCTTTTCAATTCACTGTATTGGTAAGAAAGACCGGCAGAAATATTATTGTCACGACTACCATAACGATAGGTAACACCCGCGTTGTGAGTGTTGTAACTATTATCAAATTTATTGCTCAAGGATGTATCGAGATAAGCATACTTATTAGTCGTATTATCATAATTAAGCGTTTGCTGATCAGCTGAGTTTTTTGAGAATGAAGGGTTGTAATTTATTTGCAATTGGGACGCCTTCCCTAAAGGTTCAGTATACACTACATTAAAACTATAAGTATTATTATGATTTTTTTGATTTGATAACTGGTTTACAGAATCTACCAGTGTTGTACGTTTAAAATAAGTATTTACCGCAGTTAAATAATTCTCACCAAACTTGTCGCTAAAATTTCCGTTGACACCCAAAGAAAGACTTCTTCC
>JBDTXP010000176.1:0-5035 GCA_040006135.1 Ginsengibacter sp.
TGATACAATTGATTTGCGCTAAAGGAATTTTTTCATTTTTATAAAGTGCTTTTGCTGCACCTTTAATTGCAGGATATGCATTGTTATGTCCACCTCCAATGATGATTGGGATTTTGTTTTGTCGAATGATCACCTGCACCAACTCCTCCACTTCATTGTCTATGAGATTGACAAGAGCACGTAAGGCAAGAAGTTTTTCTTGGTCATTAGGAGCATTTGCCCCAATCAAATTTTGTTCTTTTTCAAAATCAAAGTAACCTGCTATCAGCAGGTTTTCGCCGCTCAAAAAGTCATTGCTCTGAATATTTAAAAATGATTCGATGAAAAAAGTCCAAAGGGAATCAGCGCCACCTTGCCCTAAGTTTGCTTTAACACCGGCATCTTCAGGTACACCGAATATCACATAGTTACAGGAAGATGTTTTTAGGTAATCTTCTATCGAATGCGCATTATCAAATGCATGGACTACTTCTCCAAGTTTGGTTTCAAACTTTCTTAGGTGCGTCAGATTTAATAAATCTTTTTTTGAGTAAATTTTAAAATGATTTGTCATAATATTATTTAGGAAATAAAATTTCCATTAATCATTACATTTTCAATGTGGTCGCTTCCAAAAGCATACGATAAATAAGCAAGTGAAGGAACAGGTTTAGTGAATATTAAATTTGCCTTTTTCCCAACTGTAATACTTCCATAATCTTTTTCAATTTCCATTGCACAAGAACCATTTATTGTGGCAGCGTTTATGGCTTCTTCCGGCAACATCTTCATTTGAATACAACTCATTGAATGAACTAAATTCATGTTTCCAGAAGGAGAAGAACCCGGATTATAATCTGATGCAAGGGTAACTGCAGCGCCAGCGTTGATCAATGCTCTTGCCGGAGGCATGGGCATTCTTAAAAAATATGCCGCGGTAGGTAGAAGCGTAGAAGCTCCATTGAATTTTCCTAATTGTGAGATATCGCTGTCGGTTAATGTTTCCAGGTGATCGAGTGAAAGTGCGCCCAATTGTATACCAGCTTCAATTCCACCGATGCTGTTCAATTGATTTACATGTAACTTTGGTTTGAGTCCCAAAGATTTTGCGGCGTTGCACACTTTGCTCATTTCTTCGGGATTAAAAAATCCATTTTCACAAAAAGCATCTACATAATCAGCCAGATGTTCCTTTGCAATTTGCGGCAACATTTCCTCAATTATTAATTGTATATATCCTTTGTGATCATTTTTATATTCATTTGGAAACGCATGGGCGCCAAGAAATGTGCTTTTAATTTTCAGATCACTTTTCTCTTTTAATCTTTTAATTACACGGAGCATTTTTAATTCTCCTTCTAAAGATAAGCCGTAACCGCTTTTTATTTCTACTGCTCCAGTACCCATTGCTCTTATTTCAGAAAGTCTTTTCCAGGCCTGGATAAAAAGTTCATCTTCAGTAGCATCGTTTAATTTTTGTGCAGAGTTAAGGATGCCTCCACCTTTTTCTGCTATTTCAGCGTAGGTCAATCCATTTATTTTGTCAATAAATTCTTCTTCCCTGCTGGTTGCAAATACAAGGTGGGTGTGGCTATCGCACCAGGCGGGTATTACAATAGTGCCGACATCTATGCGGGCTCCATGGTATTTACAATTTTCCATTTCACCAATTTCCGCAATGTGATCCTCTTCAACTACGAGATAAGCATTTTTAATGACAGGTAATTTTTTTAATTTATTTCCTCTTATGAAAGAACACTGTGCGTGAGTACCTGCTAATAAATTGATATGAGTAAAAACTTTTGTGGCCATGTGTGGCTAAATTATGCAAATAAGCTTTTACTTATTAAAATCTTTTAAGGTACAAATGTGTTGATAGAATACATCAGCTTCTTCTTTGATTAAAAAAAATTATATTGCTTGTTCATTAAAATCATTTATCATGAAAACTGCAGGTTGGATTCTTATTGCAATAGGAATAGTGATGGTACTTATCCAGGGATTTTCCGTTCCGGTGAAAAAAAATATAATAGATGCCGGACCAATACAGGTAAGTAAAACAGAAAATAAATGGATTGGATGGCCTAGTTATGCCGGGGGCATTCTAGCCGTGGTAGGTGTGGTAATGGTTGTAGCAGGGAAAAAGAAATCCTGATACCTTAATTTAAAAAAAAATGTCCGGTGTTAAAGCCGGACATTTTTTTTTATATTTTAATCAGAAATCATAATAATAAAATGAGTAAAAGAATAATAATAATGATAGCTCCTACAGAAAGATAAATACCACTTTTATTTGCTTGTTTTTTCAATTCTTTTACTTCTTTTCTAAGCTCTTTTTTCTCTACTTTGGTTAAGTTGCTTTTGTCCATTTTGTTTATCTCTACCAACCTGGTTTCTATTTTATTAGCCAAAATCTCTTTTGGTGTAGGCGTACCATTATCAGTTACTGAAGCAGAAACAGGTACACTGAAACTTAGACATAATGCGATTGAAAGGAAGGTGATAATTTTTTTTACTGACATAGGAAATAATTTTTTTTTGTGAAAAGATTAGTTAATAGAAAAATGACATTCCAAATGTAACCTGTTTTCATTTATTAAACCAAATTAATATGACTATATAATTAATAGGATAATATCTATGAAGTGAATGTAAATTACCTGATATTACCCAAAATAAAAAGCCCCGCTGAGAACAACAGGGCGATAACGATTGCTTGTTATTAAATAAGAAACCGGCTAAAAAAACCAGTCCCTGCTTTTAATTACTTATGCTTAAGAATAGAATCTTTCTTATCAAACTTATCTTCTACTTTTTGCTTTACTGAGTCGCTGTTTCTTTCCAGGCGTGCCTTTGCAGAATCTGCATTTTCCTGAACGTTGCTTTGAATTGAATCAGTTTTGTTTTCAATAGCATTAACGGTAGAATCTTTTTTGTCTTCGTTTGCTTCTGTAGCACTTGAATTGCAAGCTGATAATGCTCCGGCAACAAGTACTGCGAATAATAATTTTTTCATTGTTTATAATTTTAAGGTTTATGTATTAATGCCATTTTTATTAAAAGGTAACCTTTGATAAAAAAAAACCACCCGATTTGGGTGGTTGGCGTTTGCTGCGCCCAGAATATTTCTAGAATGATTTCTTGCTTATTGGCAAGGCAACCATCCATCTATCTGTAGATTGCATGAATACCTCCTTTTTATTTGATGAGGTATAAAATTATAAATTTTTTTTAAACAAACCGCCTATTTTCAAATTTTATTCTGGAATTAAGCTTTGCCTGTTTAGATCATACTGCATATCCTCATGTAGTGTGGAAAGCGCCAGTTTATATTTTTTAACCTGGCCTTCATAGATATTTAAAAGTTGCCTGCTTTTACGGGTAGGGATGGAAAAAGTGACAAAACAATTACAAAAGTGAAGTAATAGCTCAGCCTCTACCTGCTTCGATGTGGCAAATCGAATATGCTTATTAATCATTCTTAAAATTTTACGCACACTTTTTTTAATAAAATATGCATTGGAAAAATTAATTTCTTCAAAAAACATGTCTGTGTTCTTTTTTATTTTTTCTATATAAACCTGTTCATCGGGTTCAAATAGTAAGTATGCCAGTAGCTCCTTATTTTCCTTTTTAAATTTTGCGAGCCGTATGCAAAGGACTAATAAATCTGCTTTATTTTGTTCCTGTAATTCCTTTTTGATATCCGAAAGAGATGCTTCCATAATTGTATAAAAATAAAAAAAACTGTTTCCCCGCAGGAAAACAGTTTTAAACTTAAACAATGAAAATATTATTGCTTGATCACTTTGCCATTAAATATATTTTTTCCATCACTGGTTTGAATAGAAATTATATACATCCCTTTTTGCAAACGTGTTGTTGAGATAAGGTCTTTCCTGCTGTCGCCTGTAGTAATATTCCACTTTTCCTTAGCCACTTCCCTGCCGGTAATGTCCATTATTTTTGCGGTTACTTCCTGAACTTCGTCACTTGTTACTGAAAGTTTTAAAGTTGAAATGAATGGGTTCGAAAGAATTGAAATAGTTGTTTTTACGAAATCGGTTTTAACCATTACAACTTTTGAATAACGCAATTCTCCATTGCGATCAGCCTGCCTGATGCGATAATAATTAATTCCGGAATAAGGCGAAGCATCAAACAAAGAA
This sequence comes from Ginsengibacter sp., assembly GCA_040006135.1. GTDB lineage: Bacteria > Bacteroidota > Bacteroidia > Chitinophagales > Chitinophagaceae > Ginsengibacter. The sequence continues at coordinate 4,149 of JBDTXP010000176.1, forward strand.
TATTTCTTTTCTACCTGGCTGTTGCCCGCAGCATTTACTACACCCGCTTCTGACCAACCTGTGCTGCCATTGCGACTTTTTTCTATAGTGAATGATTTGCTGTTTATTTCCTGTGATGTAGACCATTCGATGGCAATGCCCTTGTTTTTTGAATAGGCATTTATGTCAAGGAATGTTACTGGTGTCGGGCCACCTTCAGGGCATTGTGAAAACACAATGTCATCAACGGCAAAATCATTTCCGCAGCCACCGACTGTACCATCAGAAAGCGTAATGCGCAATGATGTAGGTGCAAAATTTCCCATCGACGGTAGCGTGAAAGTGCCACCAACATTTACCCATGTAGGAGTCGCAGTTTGTGTAATTGAGGTAGCTGAATAAGGCGACCCAGATAATGCCGTCCAATTACCTCCAGCATCCATATATTCAACTTTAAAAGTAATAACCGGCAAAAGAGGATTTGGTGAACAGGTTGGCAAAACATCCACATTCATTACGTATAAGTTTGCATTAAACGAGCCCTCAGAGAAACCGGAAGTGTTGGTAATAACTTTTTGATAAAATGTTTCAGCCTGGCCATTTGCCACCAGCATTTTGCCATTTACATTTCCAGTGTGATCAGCTGAAAAATGCCACTCTGGTTTTTGCTGGGTATTGTTTATAATTCTGTATACGCCTTCATTCTCGAGTATTCCTGTTGGCTGGTAGACCAATGAAACAACGTTAGGATCACTTGTAGCAGTTAACCCGGTTCCAAAATTTTCAGACCATAGTACTTTTGCATTTGGGCAGGTTGATTGGGCTACAACTGAGGTTGTAACCATTGTAGACATAACTAATGCTACAAAAAGTGTAGATTTTTTTTGCATAAAAATAGATTGAAGTGT
>JBDTXP010000177.1:0-5026 GCA_040006135.1 Ginsengibacter sp.
CGATGTATTGTTTTCATTTATTAAACGGATTCGGTCAGTTAGTAATTTCAATTGGCTAATCATGGTGTCAAAATCTGGTGAATCTCCATAGATCATTTCTGTTTGCATGGATTTATAATCTTTACGGAACAATTCTATTACTGAATCAGGTGGGATAAAAGTGAGTGTTGAATAATGTAGTGTGTCATAATTTACGCCACTCAGACGAATATAATTTTTTCTGTGGTCGACTATAGTATTATGAAACTTTGATCTTTTACAACCTCCTGAGCAGGTGTCGTATTCATTACCTTTACCAGGTCATACAGATGCCTCGATAGCCTTTCAATTTTTATTTTATCCGGATTTGTATTTAGGAATTTTTCATGCAATAAAAATGCTTTTTCCAAAAAAGTTTTTCTTGGTTCTACTGCCATTAATTCAAAAGGAGTTTCTGCGTAAGCTTCATTAGGAAAAACCTCAGATAAAATGGATTGAATATTTACTCTTGCATAGGGGGCTTTTAATGATCGAACACTAAACTCTACTTTTACTTCATCAGCGATATAATCGTGTGGTGGATACAATGATTTGTATTTAATAAGTAAAGTTTGAGGATCTTTATCAGGAATATTAACATTAACATCTTCCGCCTCAATTTTGATATTCAATTTTGATATTCCAAAAAGAATAAATTGAACTTTTAATGCATTCAATAGAACTGTGCTTGTAAAAGTACAGCCCTTTTTTTTTAATGTCTTAACGTCTGTATGACTTGGATTAGTTTTATATTCATTGCCAAATGCCATTGATCCAGAGCTATATCTATAACTTCTGAAAAACGTTCTATGAGTTTCCAGCCTTTGCTCAGAGATGTACCTCCTTTAAAAATGAAATATTCTGCATATGGCGTTTCAAATAATGCTTTAAGTGTTAAGGTTACCCACCAGTCTTTTTCAATTGCTTTTGCCGTTATACCGCTCCTTATTGCAGCTTGATCAATGGATATCCTTCTTTGTTCATCGGTTAAATTTAACCAGCCTGTCATGTGATATTATTTTAATATCTTTATTATGTAATCATGAATTCTTGCAGATGTTAAGGATAGGTTTTTTTTTAGCCTGCGATGATCTTCATTCTTTAGGATCTCCTTTATTTTTTTCTCTGTTTCGTTATCAATATTTTCAGGGTTCAATTCATCCAGCGCTAAAATCACCAGGCTGCTTATTTCTCCTTCCAAAGCCATTTTTTTTGGTGTAGTGGCTTTAAATCTTATTGTGGTTTTTCCTATTTTTATTTGTCGGTTCTCACCATCAGTAATATAAACCAGCCTGGTTGGTACCTGGCTTGTTAAGCCCAACCTATGCAAAGCATATGCTCCTGAAGGTTGTATACGTACCTTTTCTTTCTTTGCAATTGCATCAGCTACTTCTTCCGGTGCGGGAAAGAGCGGTCCAAATAAAGGATCTATTTTGGGCATATAATAAATTCCATGTGCCAGTCTTTTCAAGTTACCTTTCTTGCTAATTCTTGATAAAGCCATTTTTACTGCCGCTTGAGTCCCTTTCTCTCTGAAGTCAGTTGGAAATATCAAGTCTCCTTTCTTGCGCTTTGCAATTGAATGTTCTATTTGTTTATGGATACTATGCATTGTTACAAAAATAAGGAAAAAGGTAACAAAATATAATTATTTTTTTTATGCTGTGAAGACAATAGTGCTACATTTGAGGACAACCTTCTATATAATTTAAAAAATGACTTTCGTAAAAAGTAAAATTTATAAATGCTTCGGCAGTTGTATTTCAAGCAAGATGTATAATAAGAGGTCTTTGTTTTAATTCTATAAATAATAGATAAAATAATTTTATCCTTTATATATCATAAGATACTAAGAATGCTCTTGCTTTTGCTACCTGTGATAATAATTCCAATAATGTGTGAGAAATTAGAAGTACACTCATTACGTCATATAGTTTTTTAAATTCATATTGCATATTTTATTGTCTGGCAATACTTTTTGCTATGTCTACCTGGTAATGAATATTCTTTGTGTATTTGTGTTAAAAATTTTTTTCCATTTTCTGTTCTCAAAAGGTTACACCTAACGTATGCTACTTTTTTTCGTAAAAGAATTTCTAAAATTAAGTGGTTTTAATCCCTATGAAAAAGCGGTTCAATCCATAAGGTAAAAATAAAAGTAGCGCTAAAAAAAGATCACCAAATGGGATTGATTAAATTTTTCAAGATTTGTTATTTTTATTTTCCTCATTACTTCCTAAACCAATGGTCATTTCCAAGCTTGGTTTTCAGGTTTTGCATATCCTCACTTACCTTAATATCAAGAACGCGTGCGTAATGTTGGGTTGTCTGGAGTTTTTTATGGCCTAGCATTTTTGATACGCTCTCAATTGGAACTCCGTTCGTTAGGGTGACTGTCGTTGCGAAGGTATGCCGTGCGGTGTGTGATGTTAAGTTCTTAGAAATGCCACATATATCTGCAAGTTCCTTCAAATAAGCATTATATTTTTGATTACTTAATACAGGCAGAAGTCTTCCACTGTTGACGCATTGAAGATGATCTTTATAAATATCCAGTATTTTTTTGCTCATAGGCAATAAAGGTATTCTGGATGGCGTATTTGTTTTTCCTCGACGTGTGAATATCCATAACTCACCATCAACGCCTTTTGACGTTTCAGAAGCATTCAATTTCTTAATGTCAACATATGAAAGACCTGTAAAACAACAGAATAAAAAGACATCACGGACATTTCTTAGTCGATCAATTTTAATTTCTTTAGAAGATAAAGCTTGTATTTCTTCTTTAGTTAAATATTCAGGAATCACTTCCTCTTTACGCATTTTGAATCTTGCAAATGGATCCTTATCCAACCAATTATTGTTTACGCAAAAAAGTACAACCATTTTTAAAATACTAATATATTTCATGGTGGTGTTTTGCCCACAATTATGTTCTGTCTTCAACCAAAATTCAAAGTCGTTAACAAAACTCAAATCCAGAGCCTGAACAGGCAAATCTTTTTGTTTGTATTTCCATTGGATAAAATGCTGTGTAAGCCTTTTCGTTCTATCATACTTAGTCCAAGTAGCAAGAGAATAATCAATTCCAATGAGTTGCCTGACATTATTATTGTAATCTTCAAAGATTTTAATAATCATTCTATTGCGTTTATCATTTCCAAACAATAGGTCTTTTAGAGATAAAGGGGTAATAATTTTATTTGATTCAATGAGATGGCGTTTTGCTTCATAAACTTTTGCCTGCAAAGTATCAAGGAAAGCATTTAATTCTCTTGAATCTTCTCTTGTCCCGTTAGCTCTTTGAGCTGATGAATTCCAGCGCAAGGGATCGCAAATTCTTTTAGATGAAAGTTCTATTCGTTTACCATCGACCGTAATGCGTAAATAAATGGGTATAAAACCAATCTGATAGTTAATGGGTCTTTTCAAATAGAAAAGCAAACCGAAAGTTTTGTCTAACATTTTTTTAGTTTTTAGAGTTAACAAATTTCGAAATGCATTCTTTCTAAAACAAGATGTTCACGTGCTGAACATCTTGTTAATCAACAAATTGCGAGGTTTCTGGTGAGTAAATTTTTCGATTTTTTTTCAACTCACCGAATCACTCACCAGTTTTTTGAGTAATTATGAATATATTGATATATTCCTAAAAGCAAAAAAGCCTCTAAATCAATGATTTAGAGGCTTTTAAATTGTTTTGATATTGTTTATAGCGGACCGGACGGGACTCGAACCCGCGACCTCCGCCGTGACAGGGCGGCATTCTAACCAACTGAACTACCGATCCAAAATAAATTTGGAACGCGAAGATAATAAAAAATCATTTCGTAAATCAATAAATAAGATAGTAATATAAATAAAAAACCACCCTAAAAAAGGTGGTTCAAAAATTTGATGGACAAAACTTACTTAGCAAGTTCCGTTACAGGAGCTTGTGGCACTTCAGTTTTTATTTTTTTCATCCATGTATCACGTAAATCGGCGCTGTCCCAGAGGGCGCTTTTACCAATTACGTGACCATCTGTGGCTTTGAGGTTAAAGAAGTGTTTGCCATCATCAGATGTTTTCATTTCAATATTGGAAGGTATAGTAATGTTTTTCTTTACAGACTCTATTCCACTCATCAATTTATCTTTCTTCTCGTAACCATCACTGGATAAAAGAACGCGCCCCTCGTCATTGATCAGTCTAAAATAAAGTTCATTGTTCTTGCCGGTGTAGGTCTCAAACTTAGTCATAATGTTCATTGTTTTAATTGTGAATAATATTGTTATTTAAATAATATAAGAAAAAAAAGTGGCAATTCCAAATCCTTAATTCATCAAATCCTTAGTTCTTCAACTCCTTCTACAACAATTCATTTAAAAAGATTACGAAAACTTATATTGCAGTAAATCATTTGGTAAGAAATAGGTAATATTGAAATGTATTATTTAATAAACAAATAATTTTATGAGATGCATATTATATAGCAAATGAAATTTAGCCGCAACTTTAAAGTCTACTACCATAAGATCACTGAAAGCATCGCCTTTTATCCGGCTATTATTGCCATAGGATTTTTATTGCTTTCATGGGGTATGCTGGAAATAGATTTTTCTTCCTGGGGAAAACAAATAAAATCAGGATTTAGCTGGATAAGCCTCAAAGACGCAAGTACTGCACGGACGATCGTTTCAACCGTAGCAGGTGCAATTATTTCTCTTACGGTTTTTAGTTTTTCTATGGTAATGATCGTACTCAACCAGGCGGCTTCGCAAATGAGCAATCGGGTATTGAGCAGTATGATAGAAAACCGTTCGCAACAAATCATTCTGGGTTTTTATATCGGCACCATAGTGTATGCACTTTTTTTATTGAGTACTATACGAGATATCAGTAGTGGTATTTATGTACCGGCTTTAAGTATTTACCTGCTTATATTTTTGACTGTTGTAGATATCTTTCTATTTATTTATTTCCTGGATTATGTAACGCAAACAGTAAAATATGAAACAGTTATTCA
>JBDTXP010000178.1:0-5004 GCA_040006135.1 Ginsengibacter sp.
GAAATAATCACATGATCACCTTTCTTAAAACCTCTGACTCCACTACCAACTTCTTCAATTACACCAACTCCTTCATGACCAAGTGTGGTACCCGGTTTGCATGTAGGCGTCTTGCCATGTAGAATTCCGAGATCTGTTCCGCAAATAGTGGTTTTAATAATTTTCACTAAGGCATCGGTTGGTTTTTCAATGCAGGGTTTGGGTATATTTTTTAATTCTATTTTTCCGGGACCGCCATAAACGAGACCCTTCATTGTTGATTTCATGATCAATTATTTTAAGTAAAAAATGTTGTTTAGATTTTATCCATCTCTGACCTGTTCCTTTTTATTTAATTACGTTTAAACAAGCGTGATTTTATTTCTTCCGAGTTGAACTAATCCTTCATCTTCCATTTGTTTAAGAAGACGAGAGACCACTACACGTGCAGTTCCCAGCTCATTGGCTATTTGCTCGTGTGTTATATTCAACGTTTTGCTATTCGTATGCCCGCATTTCTTTTTTATAAAATTCAATAGGCGTTCATCCATCTTTTTAAAGGCAACTGCATTTACAACGTCCAGTAATTCTTCAAACCTTTTATTATACAGCATGAATATATAGTCTAGCCATTGTGGAAATTCTTTTAGTAAAAAGGAAACTTTTTCAGTGGGTAAAAAAAATATTTCTGTGTCTTCATCCGCTATCACTTTTACCTTACTTACTTCATGATGCATACCACCCAGGAAAGACATGATACAACTCTCGCCAGGTTTCAGATAATACAATAATATCTCCTTGTTGTCTGAATCAGTTCTCATCACTTTTGCACTTCCTTTAATAACTATCGGAATCGCACGAATGTTCGCGTTATCGTTCAGGATAATGTCGCCGGCAGAATATTCTTTTTGAAATCCATGCTCGCGCAACTTTTCAATAAGTTCAGGTGAAGACTGAAATTGCACAATGTTATTTAATGGCTCCATGGTTGTTTTCAAAGCTAAAGTACTTGCCCTACATATAAGTTCATTTTGATCAGACCGAGTTATGATTTAAATCATGAATGACCCGGAAAATGGCCACTTGACCTTGTTGCTGTTGGCGTCCCTGTCAATAGCCTCTTTGATCTTGATGATATTTCTGAAAATTATAAATATTATTTAGCAAGATTTTATGAAAGCGGAGTAAAGGGTTTTGTGTTTCTAATGCTTTTTAATGAGCTTTGAAATATTAATATATGAATGACTGTTGGCAGGACGCCATCAGTAGCCGGATGAATAATATCATGAATTGAATTTAGTATTATTCGCATTTAATAGGTTAAAGAAATAATCACAAATGAGCATTACTACAATTATTGGGCTCCTGGCAGCAATAGCTACTACATCTTCGTTTTTGCCACAGGCAATAGAAACCATCAGAACAAAAAATACATCAGGTATTTCTCTGGGAATGTATTCGATATTTTCATTCGGAACTTTACTCTGGTTCATTTATGGGATTATGGATATTGACTGGCCCCTAATAATTGCAAATGGCATTACTCTCATTTTTGCGTGCGTTATTCTTGCCTATAAAATCAAATATAAGTAAGCGAAATTCACCTTTATAAAAGTTCACTGCAGATCTTTGGTTTATAAATTTCAATAAAGTAGCAGAGGTTGTGTTGGCTTAGATGTAGCAATTCTCTTTTCCATTACTTGAAGTCTAACAGGTTGTTTTAATTTAAGCCCTATTTCCTCCCAGCCTAATCGAAATAGAATTTGAAAGAATTTATTCGTTTACTGTATTTTCAATTTATAGAAATATTAGAGGTAATCACTAAGTACAAATCATTAAGCAAGATAAAACGAAACCCGAAAGATGTTTTCTTCTAAAAATTCAATTTTGATTTCCCTGAGGTGACACCTTTCAAAAAGGTTTGATTTTCTTTTTTATGGTAACAATTCGTTTATGAAATGATCCTACCTGGAATGATTTACCAAATAATTTTTTGGAGTGCAGTCTATTGTTTTAAAAACGCTACTATCTTATCCCTTTCCATATCTGTAAGCAAGGCCCTGCTTTGCATATGCATTCCAATAGTTTCCCATTTCTCTGGAGAAAAAGTTGACGGCGAAGGAATATTGTGGCATCGCTGGCAATTCTCAGCCCATAACTGAGCGCCGGATTTTGATTGTACTTTCTTGCTGGCGGAGCAGCTATTCAATATCGCTGCAATTAAAACTATCAGAGAAACGAGCAGACTCAGGAAGGACAATTTCTTGTTGAGTAAAATGTGCATTTTTATAGTTTTAAAGTTGAATGGAAAATTGTAGATACATAGAGTTAGATCGAGTGATAGAACCATGCGCACCTCCAAGTTCTGTACTTACGCTGTTCGTTCCTTTGATTGCTTCGTAAGTATATCGTATTACAGTACGCCAGTTCAACCAATAATTAATTCCCAGTGCCAGCGAATTATCTTTAGTTCCGAATAGTGAATTAGCCGGGCTCGTGTAATTGCCATACCGGCCTGCCACCTCAAAGTTTTTAATAAATGATTTAGCAAGAACAGGCCTTAATGAAGCCATTATATAGCCGGTGGTAGTATGATTATTAAAGTTATAAATACTGGAGTCAACAGGATTAATATAATCGGCGTGGCTGATATCGGTTATGCTATATTGGCCTTTTATATTTAGTTGAAAAGGCTTGATGTTTTCTACCAGGTTCAAATCAAGTGCATACAAGTTAGCCATAACATTTTCAGATGTCGTGCCGGCATCTCCAACTTTCCCGCTCATTATTGAAGCTCCTATTTCGAGAGAAGAATTTGACAAGGGCAGCCATCCTATTCTTGCGGTAATTGTTTTGTTTTTATTATTATCAGTAATCCCGGCAGTCTGGGTAGTGCCATCAGGAAGAAGTTGTAAGCCATTTGAAATAGCCACATCATAACTCCATTTCATATTGCCTGCCTGTAGGCCACCTTCTAATTCTACACCATAATCTGCAAGATCAGGTATTCCTTCAGGGTCTGAAGCAAATTTATTGATCCATGCTGCAGCCAGCCGTTTGTTATAAGTACCAAAAGGTAATACCAAATATCCGCCACGAATAATTAATCCTGGAAGCACGAAATAAGAGACGTCCGCCCAGTTTACCCCAAGTTGGTCGCCACTAAAAGAAGGCTCGAATTCGAGGAGAAATTTATTCCCATGTCTCCACAAAAACATTGGGCTGAATTCATAGTGATCCGCATCTCCCAGACTATTAGTTTTAGAAACCTGGCTAACACCTCCAAAGGAGGTAGTCGTTTTGTTTCTTACAAAGCCAAAAGTGGCCAGGCCTACTACCATAAAATGATCATCTCCAGGTTTGGTATAAGCCGCCGCCTGCTCAAGATCGTTTACCCTATTCAAAAGAGTAGAGTCAACAACAGTGGTCGGATTCTGAGCATTAGAAATATTGGATAGACATAGGAAGAGGCAGGTGGAAGCCAAACCTTCAATTAACTTGTTGAAAAATTTCATAACATTGATGTAAGATTTGAATGATTGTTTTATTTGGACTTCTTTGCAAGTGTTCTCATGTAGTTGACGATAGCCCATCGTTGATCTGGATGTAGAACTGCCTTAAATGGAGGCATAGCAGTATGCGCATGTCCCTCTGATATCTTATAATAAATTGTTCCATCAGATTCTGCCTGAACCATTGCCGAAGTATGGTCAGCAGGCTTTGGGTTTAGTGATGCTGATGCAGGTCCGTCGCCTTTGCCTGTATTACCATGGCAGGGAGAACAATAAGATCGGTATAAAGTTTTACCGTTTTTAATAGAAGCTCCATCGCTAGGTTCCGGGTTTTTTATGTTTACTGCATCATTGGGTACCGGCCAGGATTTGGATTGAGCATGAGAAATATTGCACCCAATTAATAAAAAGATACCAATAACAGTTATCCTTAAGAAATGAATTGAACTAAATTTTATTTTCATAACTAAAATTTTATTTGATTTAAAAAACAGAGGTAAACTATATAGAGGGCAAGTTGATATGATGCAAATCATACAAAAAAGATTAGTAAAGAATTTTCATATTGAATTGAGTTTCACATAGCAAGAGCAAAAGGAATTTAAATCAAAAAATGACTATTTAATGACCTCTGATCTATTATTGATGAACAGATAATAAATAGTAATGGTAGAATTCCTCAATTTCATTGCTGACAGGAAAAAAATAAAGAGGTTACAAACTGGTTTTCAGAGTGGCTGATTATTTCAAACGCAATCTTACTGACACGTTCTTTCCATTCATAGAAGTTGTTTTTCGTAAAAAAGCCGAGAACCATTTTCATGTGCCTATTACGATTTCGCCATTTGGATATTCTCCCTTCAGGGATAGTTGATGAATGAATGCCTCGGGAAGTCGAAAGAAATTTTTCAAAATTATTCTGCTACCAGAACTTCTGCTCTTGACAATGCATGTTCAAAAGTGTCCACTACATTTCCTTTTCCAATTGCAAATAAAAGGCGTGCGTCCTGTAGTTCTTTCATTACCTGTGTGCTGTTTATCTCTGATAAGATTATTTTCTTGTTATGCTTTTTCGATTCAGAATAAACCTCCTTCAGGGTTTGAATTCCAGTGGCATCTATAATAGGGACGTGGCGCATCCGTATAATTAAAACCTGTGATTTCTTTTCTATGAATTGCATTGCATCCTTGAATTTATAGGCAGCGCCAAAGAATAAAGGCCCGGTAATTTCAAAGACTTCAACTTTCTTCGGAATAGGATATTTTCCATCTATCACATCATAACCAAATTGGTTGTCATCAATTTCCCGGGTTAATATACTTACATCACTAAAACGAATCATGTCTCTCATAAATAAAAATGCGGCCAGCACAATTCCAACTTCGATGGCAACAGTAAGATCAATTAAAACCGTGAGAAAAAAAGTAATAAGTAAAACTGCTACATCACCACGGGGCCCTTTTAATATAGATTTAAAATTTCTCCATTCGCTCATGTTATATGCTACTATTA
>JBDTXP010000179.1:0-4997 GCA_040006135.1 Ginsengibacter sp.
GGAATCACCACCACGCCTACTGTAGAGATGGCTGTTAAAAATGAGAAAGCCGCTGGTGGCATTATTCTTACTGCCAGCCATAATCCTAAAGAATGGAATGCACTAAAATTGCTCAACTCTGATGGAGAATTTTTAAACAATGCTGATGGATTACAGATTTTAAAAATTGCTGAAAGTGAGCATTTTGTTTACCGGCAGGTACATGAACTAGGATGTGTAGAAACTAATTCGGATTATCTCGATTTCCACATTGATGCTGTATGCCAATATCCCTTAGTGGATATAGAGGCTATTTCAAAAGCGAAATTTAAAATTGTAGTAGATGCTATCAATAGCTCTGGCGCACTTTACGTACCGGCATTATTAAAAAGATTAGGAGTAAAAGATGTGGTGGTAATAAATGGAGAAATAAATGGAAAGTTTGAACACAACCCTGAGCCACTTCCTAAAAATCTTACCGCATTGAGTAATGAAGTAGTGTCGCAAAAAGCTTCACTTGGGATAGCAGTGGATCCTGATGTGGATCGCCTGTGTTTTGTATGTGAAGATGGCAGCATGTTTGGCGAGGAATATACTTTAGTGGCTGTTGCTGATTATATCCTGAGCAAGCGCAAAGGAAATACCGTGAGCAACATGTCCTCAACGAAATCACTAAAAGAAATTACACAAAAGCATGGTGGCGAATATTTCCCTTCAGCAGTAGGCGAAGTAAATGTTGTATCAAAAATGAAGGAAGTAAATGCAGTAATCGGCGGTGAAGGTAACGGCGGTATTATTGTTCCGGATTTCCATTACGGTCGCGATGCTTTGATAGGGATAGCACTTTTCCTCACACATCTTGCGCACTCAAAGAAAAGCATCAAAAAATTCCGCGGAAATTTTCCTGATTATTTTATATCAAAAAATAAAATAACCCTTGAAAAAGATGTGGATGTTGCCCAACTTTTTAATAAGATAAAAGAGAAATATAAAAAGAATCCAATAAATACCGATGATGGGCTCAAGATAGAATTTGGAAGTGACTGGGTGCATCTTCGCACGAGCAATACAGAACCGATATTGCGGATTTATTCTGAAAGTAATTTTGAGACTACAGCAGATAACATTGCTAAGAAAATTATGCAGGATATCAATGAATCGATGTAATAATTTACCATTAAATTTTTTAAATAAGAATTACGATGACCGCTTCAAGAATTTATTTTGATAATGCTGCTACCACCGCGCTGGACCCTGAAGTTTTTGAAGAGATGAAACCCTTTTTTACAGAAAAATTTGGTAACCCATCATCTATTTATTCCTACGGAAGAGAAACGCGTATGGCAATTGAAAGTGCGAGAAAAACTGTTGCGAAAATTTTAAATGCTCATCCTGCAGAAATCTTTTTTACCAGTGGAGGCACTGAGAGCACAAATACTGCGATCAACGCTGCAATACATGATTTAGGATGCCTTCATATAATTACTTCCCCAATAGAACACCATGCCACACTTCATTGCGTGGAATATATGCAAAACACAGGACAGGCGAAGTTATCCTACGTAAAAGTGAATGACAAGGGCCAGATAGATCTAAATGATTTGGAAGATTTGCTTAAAGGTTCAGAAGAAAAATGCCTCGTTACCTTAATGCATGCAAACAATGAAATAGGAACCATTACCGACATTGAGAAAGTAGGACTCCTTTGCAAAAAATACAATGCTATTTTCCATTCCGATACGGTTCAAACATTAGCGCACTTCCCGATTGATCTCAGAAAATTATATGTTCATTTTATAACTGGTGCCGGGCATAAATTTCATGGGCCTAAAGGTGTTGGTATTTTATACATTAATGAAAATATAAAAATTCATCCTTTAATAAATGGCGGAAGCCAGGAAAGAAATATGCGTGCAGGTACTGAGAATATTTATGGCATCGTCGGTTTTGCGAAAGCATTACAAATTGCTAATGATGGCATGGAACAGGAAAGTGCACATATAAAAGAGGTGAGAGATTATATGATGAAAAAATTATCCGATAAAATACCCGGAGTTTATTTTAACGGTGACCCTAAAGGAAAAAGCCTGTATACTGTTTTGAGTGTAGCTTTTCCTAAAACAGAAAAATCTGAAATGTTGTTATTCAACCTGGATATTAATAATATTTGTGCAAGTGGTGGTAGTGCATGTACTTCCGGTGCAGAAAATGGCAGCCATGTAATCCGGGCAATTTCACATAATCCTAACCAGGTAACGGTCCGGTTTTCATTTTGTAAATTCAATACAAAAGATGAAGTTGATAGTGTGGTTGAAAAATTAAATGATATGATCTGAGATACATCTTATATTTTGCCTAACTGCAAATGACGACTCACAAATTGAGATATTTTGCTACTTATATAAAGTTTATTGGTAATTTGTTTTAACTTTATTTTTTCCAAATCCTTACAGAAACTTGCTTACGCGCAAAACCGCAAATTTTTTTTAAGTAATAAAATAAAAAAAATGAAAGCAATATTTTCTTTCCTGATATTTTTTTTATTTCTTTTTTATGCAAATGCGCAGACAAAGAGAATTGAACTTTCTGAACTTTTTAAATCGCTCATCCCCGACTCTTCCGAATACCAAATTACTGGCGACTGGAACATGAAAAAGCCTGATGCACAAACCATAAGGTGGACATCCGATCACCTGGAGATGAGTGATGACATGACCATAAATTTTTTCAAGAATGCCCTGGTGCAGGTAACTTTAAAAGGACGAAACAGAAATCCTGGTAACTCAAAATGGAATTTGATGTTGCGTGGGCCACGTATGGGGTTCGATAATTTTAATTTAACCAGTCCCTATCTTTCAGGTTATTCTGCGCCGCCGATTTTAGATAGCCTGCTATCTTCAAATAGCTATAAAAGCACTTTGGTAAAAAGTTGTAAGCCAACAGCAGACAAAGGATACAATTGGTATAAAATTATTTTACCAAAAAAAATAACCGCATTCATTAAGTTGGCCTGGGAAAAGAATAATGATCAATATAGGTTAATCATTGATTGCTATGACAGTTGGAGCATGAAGTATGCACGCCTTGATTGCAAGTGATGAGGAATAAAGAAGATCAATCAGGTAAAAGCAAATAAATAAAAATTAGTACTTACTGCATCTTAAATCCTTCTAAAAACTTGGTTGTAAAATTTCCACTTCTAAAATCTTCATTCTGCATTAACTGCATGTGAAAGGGAATAGTTGTTTTAATACCTTCAATTACATATTCGCTCAACGCCCTGCTCATAGTATCTATCGCCTCATTACGTGTTTGAGCAACAGCGATCAGTTTGGCGATCATACTATCATAATATGGAGGGATTACATAGCCAGCATAAACATGACTGTCAACTCTTACACCATGCCCGCCCGGTGTGTGTAAAGTGGTAATGCGACCGGGAGATGGTCTGAAGTCATTATAAGGATCTTCTGCATTTATACGGCATTCGATCGCATGCATTTCTGGGTAATAATTTCTTCCGGATATTTTATCACCGGCGGCTATTTTTATTTGTTCTTTTATAAGATCGTAGTTGATTACTTCCTCCGTTACACAATGTTCCACCTGGATGCGTGTATTCATTTCCATGAAATAAAAATCCCTGTTTTTATCAACCAAAAATTCTACTGTGCCTACGCTTTCATAATTTATAGCACTAGCCGCTTTGATTGCAGCATTTCCCATTTTCTCACGAAGCTCCGGGGTCATAAATGGTGAAGGAGATTCTTCTACCAATTTCTGATGCCTGCGTTGAATAGAACAATCTCTTTCACTTAAATGGCAAACATTACCAAACTGGTCTCCGGCAATTTGAATTTCAATATGGCGTGGTTCCTCTACAAATTTTTCCATGTATATCCCATCATTTTTAAAGGAAGCAGCCGCCTCAGCTTTCGCGTTCTCAAACGCCTTTTCAATTTCATTTTCATGCCATACAACACGCATTCCCTTTCCGCCACCTCCGGCAGTTGCTTTGAGTATTACGGGATAACCAACTACTGCAGCACTTCTTTTTGCGTGATCTACATCAGCCAATAAACCGTCTACACCCGGAACAACAGGAACGCCTGCTTTTATCATCGTTTCTTTCGCCGTTACCTTATCACCCATGGAATTGATCATGAGTGGTGTGGGTCCAATAAACTTTATATTATGATCACTACAAATCTGGGCGAATTTTGCATTTTCAGCCAGGAAACCATAGCCGGGATGTATTGCATCCGAATTCGTTATCTCTACCGCGGCCATTATGTGTGGAATATTAAGATAACTATCAGCGCTTGCTGGTTTACCAATACAAACTGCTTCGTCGGCAAATTTTACATGCAGGCTATCTTTATCAGCAGTAGAATAAACAGCTACCGTTCTGATGCCCATTTCTTTACAAGTCCTTATAATTCTAAGAGCTATTTCACCCCGGTTGGCAATCAATATTTTTTTAAACAAAGTGGAAATTTAAAAATTTGAAAATTTGAAATTATTACTACCTAGGTTCCACTAAAAATAATGGCTGATCAAATTCTACAGGCGAAGCATCCTCAACCAAAATTTTCACAATAGTGCCGGTAACTTCACTTTCTATTTCATTAAATAATTTCATGGCTTCTATAATACACAATACTTTACCCGGTTCTATTTCATCGCCTACACTTGCAAATATGGGTTTACCAGGGCCTGCCTGCCGATAAAAAGTTCCTATCATCGGGCTTTTGACTGTTATAGTATTTTCTTTTTTTGGTGCTTCTTCAGATTGTTTCTTTTCTGATTGTTGCTGATCAGAGGAAGCAGGTAACATCTGTTGAATTGCAGGAGTAAGCTGACCTGTAGGTTGTGCTGCATAGGTAACAGCAGCTTCCTTCTTTTGCTTAATAGTTATCTTAAAATTATCTTTTTCTATACTTAATTCGCCAATATTAGATTTATTGACCAGTTTTACCAGTTCATGAATTTGTTTGATGTCCATATTGATGTATTAA
>JBDTXP010000180.1:0-4915 GCA_040006135.1 Ginsengibacter sp.
CTTTTGCCATCGCACATTCAATGATACAGACCTTCTTTATTTCATTTCATTTTTACAATTCCATTATGATGAAAATGAATCTCTGGAATCAGCTTTTTTCAATAAGTTAACACTCCATCAACCAGGTAAATCTATCCCCGTCCAAAATGCGTTGAATTATTTTCATCACTATTTTTTTTCTTTGGAAGATGTTCCACACAGAACACGCAAGCACGTTGCTGCGCCGGAAAAAAATTCAAGTTGCAAGCGCCTCAATATGTACCTACGATGGATGGTGAGAAAAGATAACTGCGGTGTGGATTTCGGAATTTGGAAAAAAATAAAACCTTCCCAATTGATTTGCCCTGTGGATTTACATGTAGCAAGGGTTGCAAAAAATTTCGGGCTCTTACAAAGAAATCAAGTTGATTGGCTTGCTGCCATGGAAATTACTGAGCAACTTAGAAAATTTGATCCTGCAGATCCTGTAAAATATGATTTCGCTTTATTTGGTTTGGGGATACTGGAGAAGTACTGAGAAAGAAAATTAAGAGAAGAAAAATTACACGGAGGAAAACCAGAGAAGCACGGAGTGCCACAGAGAAAGAATGTCAAGAACGGGTTTTCTCCTCCTTCCCACTCGAGGAAGGGTAGGGATGGGCCATCTATCCTGTCTTTCTTTGATACATCAACTTTTTCACTTCGGTTTCATTCACCTTTTCGTTTTTTAGATCGAATTGAGTTCCAAAAACCAGATCCCAAAAATGCGAACTCACGCCAAAGCCTTTTTCTTCACTCTTATAATGATGAAGATGGTGATTCCGCCATATAGGCTTTGCCCATTTAACAGGCGGACTCCACGCATGTATGGCGTAATGCATACTTCCATAAATCAGGTAGCCTAAAATAAAGCCTGGGAAAAATGCCATACTGTTTACACCCATTATAGCATAGAATAATAACAAGAACATGCAGGAAAAAATAAGGCTAGGCACAGGGGGCATAAAAAGTCGTTGCTTATCCCTGGGAAATTCATGATGATTTCCGTGCATTAAATAGCTGATCCTTTGGGCGCGGGGATTATCACTCACCCAATGAAATACATAACGATGCACCATGTATTCAAAAAAAGTCCAGCTAAAAATTCCGGCAATAAATAATAAAAATAAACGGATCCAGGAAAAATTTAAATGTGCGGAAGTATAATACGCCAGTAAAATAATAATTGGCAAATACATGCCCCAAATAATCAGTGGATGAGTTTTGGTCAGGTATTCTACATAACTATTTTTAAAAAGCTTTGCTTGACCCTTGTTATGAATTTTTTCAAACTTCATTTTCACTTATGTAATTGATTGCAAAATTAAAAAAATCCGAACTAATGATTTACTATTAGATATTCCATTTTACCCGAAACAATTACCTTAGCAATCCATTTTTTAAAAAACAGACAGCCTTAAATAAAATTTTTTTCAATGAAATTAGTTACTTACCTCAAGGAAAATCATGATCAATTAGCATTGCTCATCAATGATCGTGTTTATGATCTGGACACGCTGAATCCTAACCTGCCGGGTACCATGACGATGTTTTTAAATTACTGGGATGATAACTTTCCCATTGCCCACAGCCTTAATAAGGCTATACTTGAAGGAGGGTCCCGATTTAAAGGATTTCCTGTTGAGGATGTGGAAATAATTGCGCCGGTACCTTCGCCAACAAGTTGCCGCGATGGTTATGCTTTCAGGCAGCATGTAGCTTCAGCGCGAAGAAACCGCAGGGTAGAAATGATCCCGGAGTTTGACCAGTTTCCTATTTTTTATTTTACCAATCACAACAGCATAGTGGGTCCTGGAGAAATCGTTTGTATGCCAGATCATTTTTTGAAACTTGACTTTGAACTGGAGGTGTCAATAGTTATTTGCCGGCCGGGAAAGAATATTAAAGCTGCAGAAGCTGATGACTATATTGGTGGATACATGATCATGAACGACATGAGTGCGCGTGGTTTACAAATGGATGAAATGAAATTAAATCTTGGACCGGCAAAAGGTAAAGACTTTGCCACTGCAATTGGACCTATGCTCGTAACTCCAGATGAACTGGAGCCATATAAAATTGAACCAAAACCTAATCACACAGGCAATGCTTATAACCTCTCTATGAAATGCAATGTGAATGGGAAACAAGTAAGCGAAGGAAATTTAGGCGATATGGATTGGACCTTTGCTGAAATAATTGAGCGTTGCAGTTATGGCGTTCAACTTTATCCCGGTGATGTGATAGGAAGCGGTACCGTAGGCTCAGGTTGTTTTTTGGAATTGAATGGAACAGGTAAATTAAATGATCCTGACTTCAAAGAACAGTGGTTAATAGAAGGTGATGTTGTGGATATGGAAATTCAGGGATTAGGTGTTTTGAAAAATACGATAGTAAAAGACGAGAGTGATTTCTCTATTTTGGCATTGAAAAAATAAAAAACGTAGTACTCTTTCTTCATTGTTATTGGCACTATAAATGATCCGTTAGCAAAATCGTAATTTTGCCAAACAATTGTTTGTTATGGAAAATAAAAATAGCCACGTAAGAATTGTGACGGCGGCTTCTTTGTTTGATGGACACGATGCTGCCATTAACATTATGCGACGCATTCTGCAGTCAAAAGGTGCGGAAATTATCCACCTTGGTCATAATAGAAGCGTTCACGAAATAGTAGAATGCGCGATAGAAGAAGATGCTGATGGTATAGCCATTACCAGTTACCAGGGCGGCCATGTGGAGTTTTTTAAATACATGAAAGACCTTTTGAAAGAAAACGGTTGTGATCATATAAAAATCTTTGGTGGCGGCGGCGGAACGATCCTTCCTACTGAAATTGCAGAACTACAGGCTTATGGTATCACGCGCATTTATTCACCTGATGATGGAAGAACATTGGGCCTTGAAGGAATGATTGAAGAAGTAATTGAAAAATGCAGAAGTGGCAAAGACATTGAAAGAAAAACGCTTAAGCCATTACATTCAAATGGTCATGAGAAATATGTTTTGAATGAGTGGCATGATATAAAAACAGTATCACATGCCATTACGCTTGCAGAAGAGAACAAATCTATTAGTAATGTAATCGGCGATGAAAAGAGATCACCAACCGTGCTTGGTATTACAGGCACTGGTGGCGCAGGTAAATCCTCAGTAACAGATGAAATAGTACGACGTTTTTTATCTTCCAATAAAGAAAAAACCATTGCAGTTATTTCTGTAGATCCTTCCAGGAAAAAAACTGGAGGCGCGCTACTTGGAGATCGTATCCGAATGAATAGTATTCACAATCCAAGGGCTTATATGCGCTCGCTTGCTACGCGCGAAGATGACAAAGCGCTTAGTAAATATGTGAAAGAAGCAATAGATGTTTGCCGTCACGCCGGTTATGATCTCATCATCCTGGAAAGTGCGGGTGTCGGCCAAAGCGATGCATCTATCCTGGATTTTGTTGATATCAGCATGTATGTAATGACGCCCGAATATGGTGCGGCATCTCAGTTGGAAAAAATAAATATGCTTGACTATGCTGATATTGTTTGTATCAATAAAAGTGATAAAGCAGGCTCTCTCGATGCATTGCACGATGTAAAAAAACAATACAAACGTAACCACCTTTTATGGTCGGCGAAAGATGAAGACCTACCTGTTATTGGCACGATCGCTTCTACTTTTAATGATCCGGGTTGCAACATGCTTTATAATAAAATAATAACAACCATAAATGAAAAAACCGGTGGAGACTGGAAATTATATGAAGCACCATTAAGAAGCAGCAGCTTTAGTGAGGCGATCATTCCGCCCAAAAGAGTTCGCTACCTCGCAGAGATAGCAGAAACCGTAGAACAATACAATTTAACTGCAAAAGAACAGGCAAAAATTGCTTCGCAATTATATCGTGTAGCAGGAACCCTGGAATTGCTGACAAAAGAAAAAGATGAAAAAGTCGCAGGGCCACTTGAAAAATTAAAAAGTTCTATAGAAAAAAAATTAACTCCAGAGAATAAAAAATTGATTGAAGAGTGGGATAGCCTTGTGGCCTCCTACAAAAAAGAAAATTTTGAATATAATGTAAGAGGAAAGGTGATTAAACAGCCTTTGTATTTCGAATCGCTTTCTCATTTAAAGATTCCTAAAATTGCTGTTCCCCGTTTTAAAGATTGGGGTGATATTTTAGAATGGCGGCTACAAGAAAATTTTCCTGGGATGTATCCTTACACAGCAGGTGTATTTCCATTAAAAAGAGCAGAAGAAGATCCGACAAGAATGTTTGCCGGAGAAGGCGGACCAGAGCGCACTAATCGTCGTTTCCATTATGTGAGCATTGGGCAGCCTGCAAAGCGCCTGAGCACTGCATTTGATAGTGTAACCTTGTATGGTGAAGATCCGGGCCTACGTCCGGATATTTATGGAAAAGTCGGCAATGCCGGCGTGAGTATTGCTACCGTAGATGATGCGAAAAAATTATACAGCGGCTTTGATCTTTGCGATCCCAAAACTTCTGTAAGCATGACGATCAATGGCCCCGCACCAATGCTTTTGGCCTTTTTTCTGAATGCAGCCATTGATCAGCAATGCGAAAAATACATTATTCAAAATAACTTACGGGACATCGTAAACGAAAAAATTGAAAAACTCTTCATCAGCAAAAGCCTGCCAACTTATGTTGGAGTAAATGGTGAACCTGTATTACCGCTCGAAGGAAAAATGACAGGGCATTTACCAAAGGGAAATGATGGATTGGGTCTTCGTTTATTAGGTTTATCAGGTGAGGATGTTTTACCAAAAGATATTTATGAAGATATAAAAGAGAAGACGCTTTCATCGGTGCGTGGTACCGTTCAAGCCGATATTTTAAAAGAAGACCAGGCGCAGAATACCTGCATTTTTTCAACAG
>JBDTXP010000181.1:0-4908 GCA_040006135.1 Ginsengibacter sp.
CTGTATGCACAATCACTTCGTTCAAAGTTTTACCAGCCTCTTCCAGGAAAATAACCTGGTAAAAATCAGAAAACAGGTGCACTTCAATTTCTTTTATCATCATTCCCACGGAACTTACAGACAATTTATAATCTCCTGCGGGAAGTTTAATTGAGAAAAATCCATATTCATTGGTGGCTACCGCTTCCTTCGCACTAATTACCTGAACAGTAGCGCCAATAATACTTTCACCAGTCACCTGGTTGCGTACAATACCGCTGATATTATATTCTGTTGAGGCTTTTACTGTAAGAAAAGACATTATTAAAAAAAGAAACAAATACATTTTCACCATTACTCAATATTCTTTCGCGAAGCTAAAAGAAAATGCTTTGGTGAAATTTAAAAAAGGATAATTTATTGGTAAACATTTACAGCATTCAAAAAAAATAAAACCAAAAATTCAAACTTTCACTTCTATCCAAACGGGAGCATGATCACTCGACTTTTCCCAGCCACGCACGTCCATATTTACTCCACCAGCGAGGAGGCGATTATCAAAATGTTTGCTTAATAAAAAATGATCAATACGCAAACCTGCATTGCGTGCAAAGGCATTTCTAAAGTAATCAAAAAATGTGTAAATAACCTCATCAGGATAAAGTTCCCGGATTGCATCTTTCCACCCCTGGTCTACAAGGCGCTTAAAAGCGCTACGCACTTCCGGACGAAAGAGTGCATCATTCACCCAGCGCTCGGGTTTATAAACATCAAGTTCAGTGGGCATTACATTGTAATCGCCTGTAAGTATTACCGGAACATTTGAAGCGAGTAATTGTGAAGCATGTTTGGTCAGTCTTTCAAACCAGCGCAATTTATAATCGAACTTTGGCCCTGGTGAAGGGTTGCCATTAGGAAGGTATAGACATCCAATAATAATTCCGTTTACTTCCGCTTCTATATACCGGCTGTGAAGATCATCAGGATCTCCCGGAAGCGCTTTTATTCTTTCTTCCGGTAGTTGACCACGCGAAAGAATGGCTACACCATTCCAGCTTTTTTGACCATGCCAAATAGGAAAGTATCCAGCCTCCCTAATTGCGTCTTCCGGAAATTTTTCCTGTGGAGCTTTCAACTCCTGCAGGCACACAACATCTGGTGCGTCTTTTTCTAACCAGCGAAGCAGAACGGGCAACCTGGCGTTAATTCCATTCACATTGTAGGTAGCTATTTTCATATAGGTCTTTTATAATTATAAAGGTACGGTTACTGTATATTGTGGCTAAAATCAAAGATCGGAATATTAGGAAAGGTTCTTTTTAAACGTGTGTTATACCGGTAAATTTTCGGGTTGGCGAAAAATATTGTTGCACAGAAAACCAAAGTAAACTGAAAAGATTATATTCAATTCAAATTAATTAAAATGAGTAAAATATTTGTTTCCATTGGAAGTATTTTTATTTTGATGCTGACTTGCATTTCCTGCACTTCTACAAAGCAAATTGCTGAAATGAAGGGAAATATTGTATCGCCTTTAGCTGAAAGAGAATTCAGGGCTGCATGGGTGGCTACGGTAGCAAATATTAACTGGCCCAGCAAACCCGGGCTTACTACCGCCGAACAACAGAAGGAAGCCATTGATCTATTGGATTATTTACAAGCGTACAATTTCAATGCGGTGATCCTGCAGGTTCGTCCGCAGGCCGATGCTTTGTATGAAAGCAAATTGGAACCCTGGTCGTACTTCCTTTCCGGCACACAAGGCAAACCGCCTTCCCCTTATTATGATCCTTTAACTTTCTGGACAAAAGAAGCCCATGACCGCGGCCTGGAATTGCACGTCTGGCTTAATCCTTATCGTTCTCACCATATATCGGGTGGCCCGATTACGGAAACATCATTGGTGAAGCAAAAACCCGAATTGATGGTTAACCTAAAGGAGGGTTATTGGTGGTTTGATCCTTCTCTACAGGAAACACAGGATCATGGCGTGAAAGTAGTTATGGATATTGTAAAAAGGTATGATATAGACGGAGTACATTTTGATGATTATTTTTATCCATATCCATCATACAATGGAGGGGAAGATTTTCCGGACAGTACAAACAGGAAAGCTTATCTCGCAGGGGGAGGTAATTTGTCATTAGGAGATTGGCGCAGGGAAAGTGTGAACAAATTTATTAGAAGGCTTTACGATGAAATAAAAAAAGAGAAAAATTATGTAAAATTTGGCGTAAGCCCTTTTGGTATTTGGCGGCCGGGTAATCCGAAATCTATAGAAGGTTTCGACCAGTACAATCAACTTTATGCCGATGCCAAATTGTGGCTTAACAAAGGATGGATAGATTATTTTTCTCCGCAATTATATTGGCCCATCAACCGGATAAAGCAAAGCTTCCCGGTGTTACTTGGATGGTGGGAAAGCCAAAACTTACTCCACCGTCATCTGTGGCCAGGCATAAGTGTTGGTCGTGATACATCCGCAAAAACAGTAAATGAAACGCTTAACCAAATTATGGTTACAAGAGGCATGCTGCCAAACAGCAGCGGTGTTATACACTGGAGTATTTCTTCAGATGTTCGTAATCCTAATATGTCAAAGATGCTGATAGAAGGACCTTATAAGGCCCAGGCTTTGGTTCCCGCATCACCATGGCTAAGCAATAATTTACCAGAAGCGCCTTCGGTAACATCTCAACAAAATGGTGATTCTATTAGTATCTTTTGGCAACATAAAAATCCAAAAGATATTTTCAGGTACGTTGTTTATTATCTATATGGTTCGGCAAAAGGTTACAGAATAATGAATCAAAATGACAGGTCATTGCTGCTACCTGCACAAAATGGAAAAGATAAACTCACCTCTGTTGCGGTGTCTGCAGTTGACAGAACATCAAACGAAAGTGAGCGCAACGAAATTCATCCAAATGTTCTGGCAATTATTCCAAGGTCGGGGTGGAATGCTGCCGAAGCGAGACCCTTTAAATCACAAGTGCCCGTAAGAATAACCATTCATCATGAAGGGGGAAAAGTTTTATCAGTATCAGATGATGCAGCTCAAAGACTTAAAAATGTGCAGACATGGTCAATTGGAAAAGATAGGAACTGGACTGACATTCCCTACCATTTTTTGATAGCCCCGGACGGAACTGTTTTCGAAGGAAGAGATCCGCTTACCGTAGGAGAGACTAATACAGAATATGATCCGACAGGTCATTTGCTGATTTGTTTTCTCGGAAATTATGAGAAGCAGCAGTTGAATGAAAATCAGCTGGATGTATTATCGCAGTTAATTGCGAAGCTTGCTGTTCAATATAATATTTCACTTGAAACAATAAGAGGCCATCGCGATTATAGTAAAATCACCACTTGTCCGGGAGTAAATATCTATCCGTACATTGTAAATGGAGGTATAAAGAACCGGGTGAAAGCATTGCTGGCAAACAATAAAGATAAATTTTAAAAGAAAATTATTTTAGATTAGGATTATTCTTAGGTCGAAAAATACATATTCCTAAAAAAAGTAAAGTTGTATTGCTAATTGAGATCCAAAGTACAGCTTACTTATTATTTCTTAAATATCTCTCAAAAAAAGGAAGCGCTTCAGTAAAAACTCTTCCTTCAAAGCCATCTATCATATTGGTATGGTCGCCAATATATTCCTCTGCAGAATGTTTAATACTTAAAGCTTCTAGTTTTTTACTAAATTCTCTATTTGTGTTTGGGATATGTTTAAATTCATCATTGCGTCCCCAATCTATTTTTAAAGCAGTTAAGCTTTTTAAATCCGCGATATGATTATCAATCATATTAATTGGAAAATTTACTTCCCATCTTTTTATAACCTCAGAATCTACAACAAGTTTTTTATTTACAAATCTTACAGGTTGGTCTGCTTGTAAAATAGGTTCATTTATATTGGGAGAATACATTCTGCACAAACTTGCATAAACCATTTCAAAAAATGGGAATTTTTCAAAATCGTAATAAGGTACTGCAGTTCTTAAGGAGTCCATATTTTTCACTTCGCTTACTTTTCTAAAAGCGGCGCTTGTGACTCCAAAGTCATCTGAAAAATGCAATGCGCCGGCACTCATGGCATAAACGGCACTGAATTTATCTGCAAAGAGCATTGCCATTTTTAACGCGCCGTTTCCACCCATGGAATGACCAAAAAGTCCACGACTATTACGGTCCCTGATAGTTCTGTAATTTTTATCAATATAAGCTACCACATCTTTACCAATAAAGTCTGCCCAATTTCCGGCCACAGAAGAATTGGTATAAAAGCTTCCATAATATTTTGTCATACTATTGGGCAAAACCAGAATAGTGCGCCGCAACTTACCACCTTGAATAGCAGAATCCATCAGACTTTTAAATCCAATATAATTCATCATGTCTTCATCATTACTGGCAAATCCATGCAAAAAATAAATTACAGGATATTGCTCATTTGATTTTTCATAACCAGGTGGTAGGTAAATAGTAAGTCTTCGATTTGGATCTTCGCCTCCTTTATTATCTTGTAAAGAGGGTGAAAAAAGCATTTTAACTTCAATCTTGCTTGTATCCTGGCCATGCACATTTAAGCTAATAAATAAAATGAGCAGGATGGTGATTTGCTTTTTCATTGTAGTATTAAATTTTGGAATATCTTAGAATGCAGTTTTACCTGTTGAATAAATTTCTCTTTCTTTTCAGTAAAATACATTTTTATCTGGCAAAGAAGAGATAACTTTTTTATGGTTCTAAAATAAAACAAAAAACCCTTTCAGATCTCTGAAAGGGTTTAAATAAATATGGCAGCTACCTACTCTCCCACATTGTTGTGTAGTACCATCGGCCATGAGGGGCTTAACTTCTCTGTTCGGTATGGGAAGAGGTGAACACCCTCGGCAAAACCACCATAAAAAGTTTGCCAAGAAA
>JBDTXP010000182.1:0-4899 GCA_040006135.1 Ginsengibacter sp.
GAAAATAGGTTCTTTGCTTATTTTAATAAAAGGATGGCCTTTATAAAATTTTTCGAAATGATCATAAATATCATGGATCGTTTCTGAGCACTTCAATTGAGATGTTATAAATATGCCTCTCGTAAAATCACCACGCCATGGTACAAAATGTATGGAAATATTTTTTGCTTTGGGAGTTACAGTAAGCAAAGTTTCACTTATCTCAGCCAGGTGCTGATGTGTTAATGATTTATAAGCTTGCACATTGTTTTCCCGCCATGAAAAATGGGCGGTCTCTGAAAGCCCCTGGCCTGCACCAGTAGAACCTGTAATACCCGTAGCATAAACATCTGAGAGAATATTCATTTCTGCGAGGGGTAATAATCCTAATTCTATTGCAGTAGCAAAACAACCAGGATTTGCTATGTTATCTGCCTTTTGAATTTTATCCCTGTTTATCTCGGGCAAGCCATAAACAAATTTTCTGTTTCCGAATTCTGAATGTTTATTTAATCGAAAATCCTGTGCAAGGGAAATAATTTTTATTTTTTTTGGAACTTTGTTTTCTTTTAAGAACTTTTCTGCCTGGCCATGAGCCGTGCACAAAAATAGGAGGTCAACATTGTATTGTGGTTTATCAGAAAAATGAAGATCTGTTTCGCCCGATAAGTCCTGATGTACGGACGAAAGTAATTTTCCATTATTACTTTTGCTGTTAACGAAAATAATTTCTGTATGAGGATGATTTAATAATAATCTAATGAGCTCACCGCCCGTATATCCTGCACCGCCGATTATGCCAACTTTAATTTTTTTCATCCGCATTATTTTTTATGTGTTGGTAAATTGCTGATTGGTTACCAAAGATCTTACTGAATCCTCGAACATCATTGCCCGACCAGCCGCTATTTTTTTCACCATATTTACCAAACAAATTATTCATTAGATCATAAGGGGACTCTATACCAGTAAGTTGAAATCGGTAAGGCATTAAATCAACAAATACTTTTCCTGTAACATTTTCCTGTGATGAGGTAAAGAATGCTTCTATATCACGCATTACTGGATCAAGTAATTGTCCTTCATGTAGCCAGTTACCATAGAAATCTGCCAATTGTGATTTATAATTTAATTGCCACTTTGTAAGCACATGTTTTTCCAAAAGATGGTGTGCCTTAATAATAATCAAAGGTGCAGCAGCTTCAAATCCTACGCGGCCTTTAATTCCAATGATGGTATCGCCTACATGGATATCACGTCCGATACCATATGGCGCCGCGATTGCCTGAAGTGCCTGTATTGCTTCTACTGGATGTGCGTATATTTTTTCGTTAATACCTGTTAATTCTCCTTTCTTAAAATGCAGAATTAATTTTTCTGATCCTTCTTTGGTAAAAGGAGTAGGCCACGCTTCGTCAGGCAAAATGCCATTGGACGAAAGGGTTTCTTTTCCTCCTACACTGGTACCCCATAATCCTTTGTTGATTGAATAAACCGATTTTTCAAAATTCATTTTCACACCTTTCGAAGAAAGGTATTCAATTTCCTGGTGACGCGAAAGCTCCATATCCCTGATTGGAGTAATAATTTCTATTCCCGGGATCATGATATGAAAGATCATATCGAATCGTACCTGGTCATTTCCAGCACCTGTACTACCATGAGCTACTGCATCCGCATTTATTTCTTTGCCAAATTTAGCAATTTCGATTGCCTGTGTAACCCGCTCTGCGCTTACACTTAGCGGATAGGTATTATTTTTTAAAACATTCCCAAAAACCAAAAACCTTACGATGTGCTCATAAAAAGTTTCAATTGCGTCTATGCATTTATGTGATGTTGCACCGAGATCCACGGCATGTTTTTCTATTTTGTTTAATTCATCTTTTGTAAATCCACCTGTGTTTATAATGATCGTATGAACTTCATATTGCAATTCTTCCGTAAGATATTTTACACAATAACTCGTGTCGAGTCCACCGCTAAAACCAAGTACAACTTTCTTTTTCATAATCATTAAAAGGGAAATAATAAATTAATAAAAAAATGCAAACGCGCAGATTTTTTCTTTTTTAGGTATTTGATTAGTCTACTTTGCTTTAGCCGCATAAAACGTTCATATATTTTTGAATTATTTTTAAAATCTGTTGCAGTTTCTTCGGGTGTATAATGATCTGCAGGATCGTACAACATCGCGGTGCACATACAATTTTTACGATCCTTACTCATCAGGATATCATAGTTTACACAACTTTTACAACCAGCCCAGAAATTTTCATCGTCTGTCAATTCAGAATAAGTAACCGGTTCATAACCGAGATCGCTATTGATCTTCATAACTGCCAGGCCTGTTGTTAATCCAAAGATCTTTGCGTTGGGATATTTTTTTTTGGAAAGTTCAAATATATTTTTCTTGATGCTTTTTGCTATCCCGGTCTTTCTAAAAGCAGGTGCCACAATAAGGCCACTGTTTGCGACAAATTCATCATGGCCCCAGGCTTCGATATAGCAAAATCCTACCCATGTATTATCATCTGTAAGTGCTATAACAGCTTTGCCTTCGTTTATTTTTTGAACTATATAATCGGGAGAGCGTTTTGCAATACCAGTACCTCTTGCCTGTGCTGAGGTGGCCATCTCATCTGTAATTGTGGTGGCGTAAATTATATCCTGCGGTAATGCAACACGAACAATAATGTTAGATTGCTCCAATGCCTTAAATTTAATGATAAGAAAATGAAAAACTTATTATATCAGGGGGATTTTTTTTCACTGATAGGGGCGGGTTACCGGAAGGCCTATCAGCATCCACGTCGGCATTGCGCCGGTCGCCTAAAAAGAGGTAGAATGAAACTTCTATTCATTTGTTACTTGAAATAAGATACAAAAATAATACATTATTACTTGGCATCATTTATTTTTTGCAAATATTTTGTTAGTATCTCAACCTTATTTTAGCTCACAAATTTTTTGAAAATCGCATGCAAACGGTTTAAAGCAATGAGTTCCTTTCGCAACTAAGGGTGGTGATTTAGAATCAATTACATTTTGTAGTTCGCCCAATTTTAGAGCGATGAATTCTTGTTGCGTAAGTACTTCTTTTAATACAGAAGTTGCTGCAAATTCAACTTTGTCATCTTCATCTGTGGGTTTTAGATGTATGATGGTAATATCTTCCAATGGTATGGATTTAGAAATTACAAAATATTGAAGTGCCGCATCGTTAATGTGATAATCTTTGACCTGGTAAGAAGACTTTACTTCGAAAGCAAACCATTTCCCTTTCTTTTTTACTAAAATATCAAGGGCGCAATAAACACCTTCTGTTTGAAATGCTGCTTCATAAATTATGGAATGCCATTGGCGGATGTATTGAATGGTTTTTTTGATGGATTGCTGTAAAAAAAATGGCCCGTCAGTAGAGGCATCTATGCCGCCCGGGAAAAGTAGCCGCGCCTGCATACCGATATCTGTGCCAGCAGAAAATTTCGCCAGTGTTTGTTTATCAGGAAGCTCTCTTTCCTTATAGCAGTTTTTGTATAACCATAATCTGCGCGGACATTGAACACCGTAAAGAAAGGTGCTTTTTGAAAGACGAAGAGAAGGTATGTCTGTGGCAATTATCATTTGCGGCAAATTAATTCATTTTGACCATTTGCTTATGCGACAATTGTGTGACATACTTTAGTTTACCTCTGGTAATTATGGAATGATATATGATGGTAAATTAATTTTATGAAACATTATTTTCAACAATAAATTAAATAAATTTTTTTATGGCCTTCGATCAATATCATGAACCCGCAGATGAATTATCCAAAGAAACCCGAACCCTTGCAAGAATGCTTGCTTCACTAACTGAAGAAGCTGAAGCTATTAATTGGTACCAACAAAGAATATCTGTTGAACCAGATAAAGATGCCCGCGCAATTATGGAAAATGCACAACAGGAAGAGTTCAAACATTTTGGTATGGACCTTGAATTTTTGATTAGGAAATTACCAAAGTGGGGAGAAGTTCTTAAACCCATATTATTTCAATCCGGCGATATTGTTCAGCTTGGGAAAAAAGGTGAGAAGGCGGCTGAGTAAATATTCAGCTTACTTCAATGATCCTATAACTAACTTTTATTATCCTGTCTGCTTATATGACATTCAGCCGTAGCATATTAGCCTGGGTTGTAAATGAAGCAAGTTTATATGGCGGCCCGGCGGTATGGAATAAATATATAACCGAGCAAATTCAATTACATGCTGATGAGTTTATAAAAAAATATTCAACCCCTCACATCTGGATATACTAAATAATTTTTTCTTACCTATTTGACGTCGTTTCATATTAGGTACGCGTTGGTATGATTGTCTATGCACAGTAAATTTTATAAAAAATTCTTTGTATACTTTCTAATATATCTTTTTAATATTTTGTTTAATTAGTAATTCAAGATTACTTTGAACATTCATTTACCGAAAACCAAAACCAAAACTAATGCAGTATTATTTAGATGCACTTAAGAATTATGCAAAATTTTCAGGCCGGGCCCGTAGGAGTGCCTATTGGTATTTTGTTTTATTTAATTTCATTATTAGCATTGTTGCAGCGATTATTGATAATTTATTGGGTACAACAATTAAATTAGAATCCGCACAAGGAATGATGCCTCTACCTTATGGTTATATTTATTTTATTTATGCCTTTTTAATGATTATTCCAGGCCTTGCTTTAAGCGTAAGGCGCTTGCACGATGTGGGTAAAAGCGGTTGGTTTATTTTTATCGCTTTAATTCCCCTTGTCGGTGCTATTTGGCTATTGGTGCTTTTTTGCACAGACAGCGTGCCAGGTGCTAATAAGTATGGACCTAATCCAAAAGGAATTGGCAATTTTGATGAAATAGATCAGATAGGAAGTAATCTTACATAA
>JBDTXP010000183.1:0-4832 GCA_040006135.1 Ginsengibacter sp.
CAATTATACTGTTGATCATCAACAGGACAATATCCCATCTATTTAAACTTCTTTTAAGCAATTGGTCCTGGTTGAAATTCAATAATAACCAATTTTATAATAATTAAATCATTTTATACCAATACTCTTTATCTACATAATAGATAAAATGTTCTAAGAACAGGTTTATATAATTGAAATTTTAAGTTAAACGTCATGACGCACCTACAGTAATTATAATTGATTTATGTTAGTCGAAAAATAAATTCTTCAATCTCTATTTGCCGCGCATTTGCAAAACCTTTGTCTGTCCCAATTTTTATAAAGCCGCATTATTCTAAAACTTTTTGTGATCCCAGATTGCCAAATGCAACGCGTCCATAAATTAGCCTTAAATTTTCAAAAGTGAGAAACTCCCTAAGGGCTGATGTTGCATTTCCTTGTCCCCAAAAATTTCTGTTTATCCAATAAATAATTTCATTAATACCTTGAATCACAATTTTAGAAATAATACCTTGAATAGTTTCACCAACCATTATTGTCTGCATGAATCGTTTGGTCATTTAAAAATTTAGTATATTTTTCTACATAGAAGGGTTTATCTGTGCAATCTTTTGAAGTGAATGCGGCAAGGTGATTAGCTTCTCTATCCAGTTGAAAAGTGAAGAAAAAATCAAGGCCTGAATTTTCTGATTTACTAAGTTTTATTTGTATTTTTTCCATGATTTTAATTATGCTAAATATTAATGAACGAATTCTGCTATTAATTCAAAATTTGATTTAAGTATTTTCTTTGATTTTAATTACAATTTTTCCTTTATATTTTTCAATAGCAAGATGTAACAGTGCCTTAGTTTTTTCACCGATGGAAATTACATTATCCATTCTTAACAACATCTTTTAGTCCAAAGGAAGGTTTATAAACATTATTAAAGTCAGATTATTTTTAATATCATCGTACTTAATTACTAGCACCACTTTCTTTATTTATGTGTGAATATGGCCTAACTGCTTACAATAAATAAACCCCCTTGTTTAAAATAAATATTGCCGTAAATAAAAATTATAGGTTCTGTGATTTTTTATAAAGTCATTTTAATGTAAATTATTCTTTCTATTACTTCTGGCATAAGTACCTGATTTACAATTTCATATACTTTGTACATGAAATAAAAAAAATCGGTACAATTGTGGTATTGAAATTTGTTTATATATAAATTATTTTTCAACACTTAAAACTCAAACCAATGTCCTTCAATCTAATGGAAACGGTAAAAAATTATTTTACCAATGAATTCACTACCCAGGCATCTTCTACATTAGGAGAAAATAGTTCTGGTATTTCCAAAGCATTATCCGCCATAATTCCTACGGGACTTGCAGGAATATTAAGTAAAGCAACCTCAGGCACTCAAGGTGCAAATGATGTTCTTAGCATGGCAAAAGATTCTATTGGAAATATTTCGGGTGGTGGCGCAGATTTAGCAGCGAATACTAATCCAGAGCAAGGGAGAAGTGTCCTTTCAAATTTATTTGGTGGTAATCAATCAGGGGTTGTGAGTGCAATATCACGATATGCAGGTTTGAAAGATTCTTCTGTATCCTCATTAATGAGTATGGGATTACCCGTAATATTGGGAATCCTGGGGAGACATGCTGAACAAAATAACCTAACTGCAGGCGGATTGTCAGGATTTCTTTCTTCACAGAAAGATCATATAATGCAGGCAATGCCTTCAGGATTATCATCAATAGCCGGTATGCTGGGGCTTGGTTCAATAGGAGCAGCAGCCTCCTCAATGGGATCAAATGTTAGATCCGGTGTATCAGATACAGTTCATACAGCAGATTCGATGGTTGATAAGCCATCGGGTAATAAATGGTTGTTACCGCTGATTATTATTTTGGCTGCCATTGCTTTAATTTGGTATTTCTCCAGAGGTTGCAATTCTACAAAAACTGATAATACAGTTGTAGCAGATACATCGGCAGCAGTAGTTGCCGCACCTGATACTTCTGTAGCACCAGTTGCCAGTACACCAGAATCTATTAAAGTTAAATTGCCTAATGGTAAAGAATTAGATGCTTACAAAGGTGGTATAGAAGATCAGTTAGTAACTTTCCTAAATGGCGATTGGAAATCATTAAGCGATGATTCTTTGAAATCAAAATGGTTCAATTTCGATAACTTGAATTTTACTACAGGTACTGCAACACTGGTTCCCGAAAGTGAGAAGCAGTTAGATAATATTGCTGAAATATTAAAAGCATTCCCTGATGCTAAAATTAAAATTGGTGGCTATACTGATGTAACAGGCAATGCCTCAACTAATAAAAAACTTTCCCTCGATCGTGCAAATGCCGCTAAAAATGGTTTGGACAAACGCGGTGTTGGCAAACAGGTAACCGGTGCAGATGGCTACGGTTCACAATTTGCAAAAGCACCAGCAACAGCATCTGATGCTGAAAAAGCTTTAGACCGTCATGTATCTGTGAGTGTGAGAAAATAATATGATGATGGTAAGCTTAGCTTATTTCATTTCAAAGTTTAAAATAGAAAACCCCGGAATTATTCGGGGTTTTTTACTTTAATCTCTAAGCTGTTTTCTCTTGTTAGCTAAATATCATTTGATCAATCATTAGAATATTCAATTTATCATATTTGTATTGTGGAAATGTTTAGCAGTTAATATCTATTCTCGCCTTATTCTTAATTTTGGCAATATCAATTATTTTTATTTAGAGTCTGCAACTGTATATGATTCAACTGAGGGATTTACCCCAGGCTGTCAGCCCCAAATTGTATACAATTAATTTTATCTTCACATCAAATATTTAGATCATGAAACTGATTATCTTTTTTATTATGCTAATACCATTTGTTTCTTTTTCCCAAATAAAATATCCTGATACAAGAAAATCGGATGTGAAGGATGATTATTTTGGAACGATCGTAAAGGACCCATATCGCTGGCTGGAAGATGATAACAGCGCGGAGACAAAGGCATGGGTTGTGGAAGAGAATAAGGTAACACAGGATTATTTATCCAAAATTCCTTTTCGCGACAAAGTAAAGGATAGCCTGGAAAAAATGTGGAACTACACTAAATATGGTTCCCCATTTAAGGAAGGGGCATATTATTATTTTTATAAAAATGATGGCTTGCAAAACCAGGCGGTTCTGTACAGGCAAAAAGGACTTGATGGCACACCGGAAGTTTTCCTGGATCCCAATAAGATGAGTAAGGATGGGACGGCAGCAATAGGCACACCGGCTTTCAGCAAAAATAAAACATACGCTGTGTACCTGGAAGCGCAGGCAGGTAGTGACTGGCAGGAGGCGCACATCATACGTGTGAGTGATAAATCACCTCTGAAAGATGAAGTAAAGTTTATAAAATTCAGCGGCACTTCATGGAAAGGTGATGACGGATTTTATTACAGCCGCTATCCTACACCCGATGAAAAAAATATGCTGACGACGCAAAACCAGTTTCACAAATTATATTATCATAAGCTGGGTACACCACAATCGGAAGACCAGTTAATTTATGAAGATAAAGATCATCCTTTAAGAACCGTTGGTGGTGGCCTTACAGAGGACGAGCATTTTTTATTGTTGAGCACAAGCGAGGGGACAAGTGGTAGTGAACTTTGGGTAAAAAATATGAAAGCAGGACCTGATGCACCTTTCACTTTATTAGTAAAGGGTTTTGATACGGAGTCTAATTTTATAGATAATTCAGGTGACAAAATATTAGTGCGTACGAATGCTGACGCACCTAATTATAAAGTAGTGCTGATAGATCCTGCTCATCCTGCTAAAGAAAATTGGGAAACAATTATCCCCCAAAGAAAAGAATTGCTGGAAAGTGTAGGCACTGCCGGTGGTAAATTATTTCTTACTTATTTACAGGATGCTTCAAGTCGTGTGTATCAAACTAACTACAAAGGGAATTTAGAAAGGCAAATTGTACTTCCGGGAATAGGCACTGCCATTGGCTTTGGTGGCTATAAAGATGATAAAGAAATATTTTATACTTACACATCTTTCAGTTATCCGCCTGCTATTTTCAGGTATAATATTCTTTCCGGAAAAACCACTTTGTTTCGCAAAAGTGATGTAAAGATCAATACGGAGAATTATAAAACGGACCAGGTATTTTTCACGAGCAAGGATGGAACAAAAGTTCCCATGTTCATAACGTACAAGGGTACACTAAAACTGAATTCAAAAAATCCTGTATTGCTTTATGGCTACGGTGGTTTTAATATTCCGATGACACCGGCATTTTCTATTTCAAATGCATTTTTTATAGAGCAGGGTGGTGTATATGTCGTGGTAAATTTGCGCGGTGGAAATGAATATGGCGAAGCATGGCATAAAGCAGGAATGCTGCAAAACAAACAACATGTGTTTGATGATTTTATTGGTGCGGCAGAATACCTTATTAAAAATAAATATACGAGCACCGCAAAACTCGCGATACGGGGCGGCAGTAATGGCGGGTTGCTAGTAGGTGCAGCGATGACGCAGCGGCCTGATCTTTTCAAGGTAGCGATACCACAGGTTGGTGTAATGGATATGTTGCGCTATCATAAGTTTACGATCGGTTGGGCCTGGGTTACAGAGTATGGAAGGAGTGATAAAAAAGAAGAATTTGAAAATTTGTATAAATATTCACCATTGCATAATTTAAAACCCGGTGTAAAATATCCTGCAACATTGATCACGACTGCAGACCATGATGATAGGGTAGTACCTGCTCATAGTTTTAAATTCGCCGCAACATTACAAGCAGATAATGATGGCACAAACCCAACATTGATCCGCATAGAAACCAAAGCAGGTC
>JBDTXP010000184.1:0-4798 GCA_040006135.1 Ginsengibacter sp.
ATCATTTCATCGCTCACTACCAAGTACCGTGACCTGAATATTTTGCTCGGCTTCGGTGTACAATTTTTAATGTATGCCACACCGATCGCTTATCCCTTATCATTTTTACAACATAATAAATATGCTTCCTGGATCGCCTGGAACCCACTGACACCAATTGTTGAAGCGTTTCGTTATGCGCTTTTTCAGCAAGGAAGTTTTACCGCCGGAAGTTTGTTGTACAGTACTGCGTTTATTATTGTTGTGCTGTTTGTGGGTATGGTTACGTTTAGTAAGGTGGAGAGGAGTTTTATGGATACGGTGTAGGGGAGTGATGAATTATGAATTATGAGTTATGAATGTAGATAATTATGAATTATGAATTATGAATTATGAACGTCCATAATTATGAATTATGAATGATGAATTATGAAAACCTGGCAGTGTTTGAGACAAATGATGAATGATTTCATACTTCAATCTTTCTCTTTAATTAAGAATGCGATGAACAATAATTAATAAATAACTTTATTTCTTAAAACGCTTAATTATCACACCCGAAACCGAACATATTATTTCGAAGATCAAACAGGAAGAGAAGTATCTTAGAGATCGCTATTTTATAAAGCATTTGGATCTTTATGGAAGCTATGCTAAGAAACAGCAAAATATTAAAAGCGACCTCGATATACTGTATACTACTATTCCCGAAGGACCCATGACCTTATCACGACTAAGGTCTATAGAAAATTATTTGTCTCAACTGCTTATGATTGAAAAGATTGAATTAGTAAGCAATGAGTCATTAAATCCCGTTGTTAAAAGAAATATTGAGCAATATGCCATCTCTATATTCTGAAAATAATCCTTTGTCTGAATTATCTCCCCATTTATTCTGGGACGTAAAAAAAGCCTCGTTGGATGAGGAACATAATAAATCTTTTATTATCAAGAGAGTCTTGGAATATGGCCTATGGAATGATTGGTTGTTGATAAGAAAAGAATATGGATTGGAAACGATCACAGCTGAAACAAGACGTTTCAGGGAATTAGATCCTAAGGCCCTCGCATTTATTTCTCAACTTTCCGGAGTTCCAAAAGAAAATTTCAGATGCTTTATTACGAAACAATTGACAGGACTACACTGGAACTTGATTGATAATAATGAACGCCCATAATTATGAATTATGATTTATGAACGTAGATAATTATGAATTATGAATTATGAATGATGAATGAGAGAAATCTTAACCCGGGTGACTCAGTTGGAATCAAAGTCTATTTATCATAAAAAAATATACCTATTAGTAAAAATATATTAAAAGAAAAAACTTTTTCATTTGCAATCGAAATTGTAATGGTTTATAAAAACCTGGCGGAAGAAAAGCGCGAATTTGTATTGAGCAAACAACTTTTAAGATCGGGGACATCAATTGGAGCAATGGTGAGAGAAGCTCAAAATGCCGAAAGCAAAATGGATTTCATCCACAAGCTTGCAATCGCTCAAAAGGAATGTGATGAAACACTCTATTGGCTTGAACTTCTAAATGCAACCGGATATTTGAATGACGAGAAGTTTACAACATGTTTTCAGAATGCTACAGAAATCTTTCGAATTTTAAAAAGCTCAATACTTACAGTAAAACAAAATTTAAATAAATCAAAGCATTAATGTAAAGGCGCTCTTTCTTTAATCATCATTCATCACTCATCATTCATTATTTCTCTTTTCATTCATCATTACTTCGGGCTTACAGTAAAACAAAATTTAATAAAAAAAATCATTAATGTAAAGTCGCACTTTCTTCATTCATCATTCATCACTCATCATTCATCATTTCTTCGTTCGTTCATAATTTAAACAAATCAAAACATTAATGAAAAGTCAATCTTGCTTTATTCATCATTCATAATTCATCATTCATCATTTCTTCGTTCGTTCATAATTTATACCACAAATACCCCGCACTCTCTTTTAAATAAACACCCCAATCCATCAATACCGAAAATCTTGGAACAACATCATCCCACGACCACGCATCCATCCCTTCCGTATAATTACAAGGAAATGGATCAACAGCCAGGCCGGATTTTTTAAAAGTAAGCGCCGCGCGCGGCATGTGAAACGCCGAAGTGATCAACAGGTAGGGTGGAGAAAGGTGAAGAGAATCCAGAATAATTTTAGAATTAACCGCGTTTTCTTTTGTATTAGTCGAGCGGTCTTCTACAAACACAACAGAATCAGGTACACCAAAAATATTGAGTTGAGTTTTTACAAAGGCCCCTTCTTTAAAACCCTTTACATCATTTTTACCATTACCGCCACTAATGAGCAGATGCGTTACTTTACCCAGCTTGTATAATTTTACGGCCTGTATAAAACGATCTGCAGCGCTGTTAAAAAATCCATCGCCGTGTGTATCTGTGCTGGCAAAACCACCGGGCACAATGCCGCAGGAATAAATTGCTAATGATTGAGGATTCACCCGTTTCGGTTGAAAGTTATTTGCAAAAAGATTGAGCAAATAGTGATTGCCAAAAATGATAAAAATGCAGATCGATAAAATAATCAACACTTTTTTTACTTTCTTTTTTCTGAACAACCATGCGGCCAATAATAAAATAATGATCCAGTTGAAAGGTGAAAGAAATATAGATAATAATGAGGAAAGGAATTGATGCATAATATTTAAATTAGAAATAAAAAAGGATCAAGGATCTTTTGATGCTGCAATCATTTTTTATTACAAAAAATCACCAGATATGGTTAACTTCAATTCACAATTATAACTAATATTATTTTCCCTGCCATGGCTGTTGGTTTTTAATAAGATTTGACAACAATCATAGCAATAATTAAAAATAAACATTATGTATTTTCCCAAAATCCTGACAATAGAAGCAAGCGAAAAATATAAATTGAAAATTGTATTTGATGACGGAACAAAAGGAATTTATGACGTAGCCGATATCGCAGGTAAAGGCGTTTTTAAAATATGGGATGCAGGTAATAATTTTTTTAACGTACATATCAACAAAGTATCAGGA
This sequence comes from Ginsengibacter sp., assembly GCA_040006135.1. Lineage (GTDB taxonomy): Bacteria > Bacteroidota > Bacteroidia > Chitinophagales > Chitinophagaceae > Ginsengibacter. The sequence goes on from JBDTXP010000184.1 coordinate 3,028, forward strand.
GCTATCTCCTGGCCGGGAGAGATTGATATAGATACACTTAATGCATATTGTTCCATAAAAGGTATTTCTGCTGATCAGTTCATTCATAAACAGGTGAATCTTGCCACGAATTAGCGAGTTTTATGGTATTATCATTTGGATGTATTGGAAGGATCATAATCCTCCTCACCTACATGCAACTTATGGTGAGTTTGAAATTTTAATAAACATTAATGATTTTTCTATTTATGCAGGCTATTTTCCTGCTCGTGCATTTGGTTTGTTAATGGAATGGGCATTACTTCACCAGCAAGAACTTTTAGAAAATTGGGAGTTAATGAAACAATCACTCCCTTTAAAAACGATAGAAGGCCTGAAATAATTATTGCTATTATTCTCTATACATTATCAAACCCGCCAAATTTGAAAGTTTAAAATTTAACTATGACAAACAGAAAACCAAATAGAGATACAGAGTAAGATATTGATTGGCTTGAAAACAGCTTTCAATAATCTTCTCGTGTAAAATGAATAAGAACTCAGCTTTAGTGATTATGCGTGATAATAAAATTATCAAGATAAAGCCAGCAGATTTTGAAAAGATGAATTTGAACATTGAAGAAAACCTATAAGCGTTTGCAGCCTTGCCCTGTAGCCTGGCAAAACCTTATAGTGTTTTACTTTCGATAAAAGTATTTAGAATAGAATAAGAATTATGAGTGATACCGTAATAAAAGTAGAAAACCTTTCCAAACAATACCGGCTTGGAGATGTAGGCCCGGGCACTATGGGCGCAGACCTTAATCAGTACCAAACAAGCATACGCAGGCGCGAAGATCCCTACTTAAAAATTTGCGAAGAAAATGATCGTCCTTCAAAAATTACATTTCATTTGCTTAAATTACATAAGATAAAAATCAATATCGTTGAATGAAACATTGCCTAAAGAAACATTAAAAAAGTAAATAATAAAATGGAAACATTAACGATCAATATACCCCCACAAATAGACACTAAGATATTTGATATCCAAACATACCTTGCAGCAAAACTTTACGAAGACGCAATTTTGTCTGCGGGCCAAGCAGCAGAGGTAGCAGGTATTTCAAAAAGAGATTTTATTGAAATATTAGGCCGATATGGAGTGTCGGCTTTCGGTGAATCTATCGAGGACTTGAACTCAGACATTGCAAATGCATAAAATGGTTATTGTAAATTTCAGATTAAAAATAATTTATGGAACAGGTAACATTTATAATTGAACATAAAAAAGATAAAAATCTTCTAATCGCAATAGCAGAAAAGTTGGGAATAAAAAAATATGCCGTTTCCAAAGCAAAGGAGAAAATTAAGAATGATAAACGGGAGGATCTGCTAAAAATTATTGATGCAGGTACAGATGTTTCGAATTTTGGAGATCCTTCATCGTGGCAAAGAGAAACACGAAAGGACAGAACTTTTGATCAAAGTCCAAAATGATTTTAATCGACAGTAATATTCTTATCTATTCCGCTGATGAAGAGTTTTCAAATCTTAGAGAACTATTTAAGGAACCAGATACTTTTGTTTCAATAATTTCAAAATTGGAAGTTTTAGGCTATCATAAAATCACATCAAAACAAATTATCTATTTCGATGCGGTTTTTAAATTGTTAGTAAACCTTCCACTGACTAATGAACTTATAACTCAGGCTATAACCTATAGACAAATAAAGTCCATGTCTGTTGGTGATTCTATTATCGCTGCAACAGCCAAACTGTATCAATGTGATCTTTTTACGAATAATGTTTC
>JBDTXP010000185.1:0-4780 GCA_040006135.1 Ginsengibacter sp.
GAAAAATAATATCGCTCTTTTTATATCGTAAAATCAACAGTCCAATCGCCTGCGCTATGAATTGAACTACAATGCGCATAGCGAGAATCGCACTGATCACCTCCCCCAGCCTGAATAATAAACTGAAAATAAAAGCAATTCCTCCCAAGACTAACAGTGATACATAAGGGAAGTTTTTTGTCGGATGTAGTTTTGCAAATATTTTAAAAAATTCTCCTTCACTTGCAGCAGCATATGGAATACGGCTATATCCTAATGTTGCAGAAAAAACAGATGAAAAAGCCACCCACAAAATAAGGCAGGTGACAGTAGTGGCTGCTACCGGCCCTGATAAAACATTCATAAATTCACTAACAACAAATTCACTATGCTGTGCCTTCTGCCATGGTATTACACTTGCAACGCTCACATTCATCAATAAATAAAAAATGGTGATGCCGGTGATAGAAATAAACATGCTACGCGGGATATTTTTTCCGGGATTTTTTATTTCACCACCAAGGTGGCAAATATTATAATAGCCAAGATAACTGTAAACAGATTTTACACTTGCAAAACCCAGCGCAGTGATAAATGCATAATTGAAAGTGAGGCCATCATTCATGTCTCGTATAGGAGATAAGAAATTTCCATGTGCAATGCCGCCACCAATTACCCAAAATAGCGTCACAATAACTCCAAACCATAACAGGATACTTATTTTTCCAATGGATTCAATTTTTCTATATAATAAAATAACGATGAGGATCACCACGCCGCCACTTACTAACTTTTTTTCAATAAAATTAAGCGGTAATAAAAAAGATAAATAACCGGAAAAACCAATGGCAGCCGACGCGATGACCAAAGGTGCCTGGATCATCGTTTGCCAAACAAATAAAAAACTCATCATCTTACCACAGCTATTTTTTCCATAAGCCTCCTTTAAAAAATTATAGCTTCCTCCCGCTTTAGGAAACGCTGCGCCCAATTCACTCCATACCATTGCATCTACAAATGATAAAAGTGCTCCCGCCAGCCAGGCGTATAAAAACCATGGGCCGCCCATCATTCCGATCACCATAGGTAAAGTAATGAATGGACCAATACCCACCATATCAATCATGTTTATCGCTGTCGCCTGCGTGAGGCTTAATCTTCTCTCAAGTACATTCATGCTTACAATTTATCTTCACAACCGGCTTCTAATATTTTTTACCAACCGGTTTATTCTATTTGTAATTTTTTCTCTTACCGGTTGGTGTCTTCACCAACCGGAATGCTAAAGTCGATAATCTGAAACTATTCCAAATTCATCAATTCCTCCCTGATAAAAACTGGCACTACTCCATCGATAATTTTCAGGACAATCTGCAAGACTCCATTTCCCCTCTACAGGATTATAATGGGCGTAATCTAATTTTTGAAGAAAACTCTTTTCTGAAGTTAGGGGAATAGCAAGTGGATCACGCTTCCAAAACTGGTATTTCCTATCAGATTTATTAGAGCGGTAATCAGTAAGCTCAGCAAGATTATTGGCTTGGAGATAAGCTTTAAACTTGTGAGCTGTAAATTTTGCGAAGCTTCCGGCAGGGCTTTCTTTACCATTTAAGTTTATCATTTCCCAAATAAGGTGTACGTGGTTAGGCATGATTACATAACCATAAATTATAATTTTATTGGTTAATACGAGATGCTTTAGAGAATCAATAACAATCATTTTAAGCGCATCATTTTTTAATAATGGTTTAAACCCCATAATTGTGTCGGTATAAAAATAGGATTGTAAATGATCCATTTGACCTTGCCTTAGATACGGATTCAATTCCATAAGTTTAATTATTTTGGTTTGGGGAAGGAAATAATGAATGTGAAAGTTAATTGAAGATTTCGGTTGGTGAAGACACCAACCGATAAGAAAATACCCACCATGTCAATCATGTTTATCGCCGTCGCTTGCGCGAGGCTTAATCTTCTCTCAAGTACATTCATGCTTACATTTTATCTTAACAACCGGGTTCTAATATTTTTTAGCTAGCGGTTTATTCTATTTGTAATTTTGCTTCAATGACAAAACTTTCCGTAAATATCAATAAAATTGCTACACTACGTAACGCTCGTGGTGGAAATAATCCTGATCTTTTAAAAACAGCTTTAGATATTGAATGCTTCGGTGCAGATGGCATCACTGTGCATCCACGTCCTGATGAAAGGCATATCAGGTATGATGATGTATATGCATTAAAAAAAATATTGACCACCGAATTTAATATAGAAGGCAATCCGAGAGAGCCGCGTTTTCTAGAATTAGTAATGGCTGTAAAACCAGCGCAGGTAACGCTTGTGCCGGATAATCCCGGTCAACTCACTTCTGATCATGGCTGGAATACGATCGAACACAAAGATTATTTAATTGATATCATCAACGTTATTAAATCAGTTGGAATCAGGGTTTCTATATTTGTAGATGCAGATAATAAAATGGTGGAAGGCGCTGCGCAAACTGGAACTGATCGCATTGAATTGTACACAGAAAAATATGCATCTTTATTTGCAGAAGGTCAAAAAGAAATTGCTGTCAAACCCTTTACGGAAGCAGCAATCCTGGCACATTCGCTTGGCCTGGGTATAAATGCCGGCCACGATCTTGACCAGAAAAACTTAAATTATTTTTATAAAAAAGTACCTCTTCTAAATGAAGTTTCTATCGGGCATGCACTAATCTGTGATGCGATTTATTTGGGTTTGGAAAATGCAGTTCAGATTTATAAAAGGCAATTATCTGATTCTTCTATTTAGGTTGGTGAAGATCCCAACCTATAAGAAAATTACTTCAACAAACTCTCCAATTTATTATCCAACGCCTCTCCTCTCAAATTTTTCGCAATGATTTTTCCCTGTGGGTCAATCAATAGATTTTGAGGAATGCTGGTGATATGAAACATACCTGCAACATCGTTTTGCCAGCCTTTTAAATCGCTTATGTGCGTCCATGTAAGACCATCCATTTTAATTGCGCTTATCCATGCCGGCTTAGCCTGGTCGAGCGAAACTCCGAGTACTGTAAAATTTTTTGAAGCATATTTTTTATAAGCATTCACCACATTTGGATTTTCCTCGCGGCACGGCCTGCACCAGCTGGCCCAAAAATCAATGAGCACATATTTTCCTCTAAGTGAAGTAATAGATATCTTTTTCCCTGAGGTATCCATCTGGGAAAATTCCGGCACCACAGAGCCAATCGCATTTATTTTTGCTTCGTTGATTTGATTTTTAGCATAAATAGCCAGGCTGCTTTGCTGAATTTTATTATTTAATTTTTTGTAAAGATCTTCTGCCATTGCGGTATTGTGCGTTACCTGCATAAATTGCAGCAATGCAATTGGCGCTACGTAAGATGAGGGATTTTCAGAAATAAATTTCTGTACTATTTTTTCAAAAGACCTGATGCTTGCAGTATCTGAGTGAGATGGATCTGAAAAAAGTGGAGTGAAAGGTTGAAGTTGTACCATATATTTTTTATACACTTCATGAGTTGGAGAGCCGGTAATAGTTGCCTGGGCAATAGTAGATTTATCTCCTTTAAAATTAATGAGGGAATTCTCAACAAATATCGGAACAGCAGGCGGCTGATTTCCAAAGACCAATACTTTGAAAGTAGGTTGATTAACTGTTCCTTTAATTTCAAAATGATCTTTTTGAATTGTTGTTACCTGTTCCGGCTGGCCACTCTCATCATTTAAAAAAGAAACAGGTGTTCCATCTGCATAGCCGGTAATTGCTCCGTCTATCTGGTAACCCTTTGCCTGGGCATTGCTATCCTGAGCAATAAAAAATAAAGGAGAAAATAATATCAAATAAAGTAGGTGCTTCATCAATGGAATTTTTGTAAAAATAAATTTTTTAAAATGACTACAAAGCTTTTGCTACGTTGATTCGTGTAAAATGCTGTTAATAAACCGGCTAGTAATATCATCTATTTCTCCACCCTTTTCTAATTGCCGTATAAATGCCGATCCTATAATGGCGCCCTGCGCATATTTACAAGCTAATAAATAATCCTTGTGCGTACTAATTCCAAATCCTATTAACAAAGGATTTTGGATATTAAAGGATTGAAGTTTGGCAAAATATTTTTCTTTTGAATCTTCATTCGCCTCAGAGCCGGTAACTCCTGCAGATGATACCACATAAATAAAAGATTTACTCAGGCTGTCAATTTTTCGAATTCGTTCTTCAGTAGTTTGCGGTGTTATTAAAAATATATTTACTATGCCTTGGGCTTCAAATGTTTGCTGAAACTCCTTTTCATAAATCTCTGGCGTCATGTCAGGAATAATAAAGGAATCAATGCCCAGGGATTTTGCAGTTGCACAAAATTTTTCCACGCCGAATTGCAAAACAGGATTAAGATAGCCCATCAAAATAATCGGAATTGAAAACGCACTATCAGTTTCTCTGAATTTATTTAATTGATCAAATAAAACAGGTAGAGACATTCCATTCTGAAGGGCTTTTTCACTGCTCTGTTGAATAACCGGGCCATCTGCGAGCGGGTCGCTATAAGGCATACCCAATTCAATTAGGTCTGCACCGGAATTTTCCAATGCCCTTAATATATCCGCAGTATCATTCAACTTTGGGAAGCCGGCGGTAAAATAAATACTCAGGATATTTTTTTTCTGCTGAAGTAAATTAGCAAGTGAAGACATAATTCCTTTTTTTCTAATTGCATTTTGAATGAGATAAATTTTTATAAGCTTCCATATCCTTATCTCCCCTGCCACTTAAATTTACCACT
>JBDTXP010000186.1:0-4766 GCA_040006135.1 Ginsengibacter sp.
TCAATGACCATATTTGCGAAAGATTATACTAACAGGGTTTTGTCTGGAAGTAACGCTAATATATTTAAATGGGTAAACAGTCTTATTGTAGTAAGTGCCATGCTTATTTTAAGTATAGTTCTTGGTAACCTCTTTAAAAAGACATTCAAAAATTATGCATTATCCAATATATTTTTAGGCACCAGTTTTCTCATCATCTGGGGCTTGGTATTCTGGATGCTAAAAAAAGAATTTGATGCCCCGGTGGCAGAAGTGCCGGCATCATGGTTTAGCATTTTAAACTCTTTCTTTATTATTACCTGCGCACCCTTGTTTTCTAAAATATGGGAAAGCAAGTATAATCCTTCGGGTCCGATTAAATTTGGAACAGGACTAATTTTATTAGGAGTGGGCTTTGCTATTTTAGCTTATGGCGGGCTTACAATTGAGCAAGGTGCAAAAACAGCATCTGTAAGTATGGTATGGCTAATTCTTGCTTATTTATTTCATACTCTTGGAGAATTATGTGTCTCTCCTGTAGGTTTATCCTATATCAGTAAGCTTTCACCGGTAAAGGTAGTGGGCCTTATGTTTGGAATCTGGTTCGTAGCAACATTTATTGCGAATACACTTGCCGGCCTTACTGGTAGCCTGATTGATGGTATTGTGCAGAAATATTCCATATCCATTTTCTTTATGATTTTTGCGGTGATTCCTATTGCCGCTGGCCTTGTAATGTTTGGTCTCAATAGAACGTTATTGAAAAAAATGCATGGCATTCATTAACGGAAGGTGAAATATGAAATCTTAGATTTTAAACCGCCAGATTTTTTCTTGCTACTCATGGCTGATACCACAATATTTTCTTCTTGGTACCAGTACCTTGCTTTATAATGCTTTGATTTTATTTGAAAAAAAATATTGATTTTTAAAAAATAAAAGTACTTTACAAGCTGAAAATTAGTTACTCAATTTTTGATAATCAAAATAAACTACTCTTATGGAAGATCAGTTAATTGCCGCAGATCTTGAAAGTGGCAAAAAAGGTAAGCACCCTAAAGCCCTTTACATATTGTTTCTTACTGAAATGTGGGAAAGGTTTGCCTACTATTTAATGGTGGGTATTTTGTTGCTCTACCTGATTGACGACAAAACAGGAGGCAAAGGAATGACTGAGAAAATGGGTGCAGATGTAGTAGGTAGTTTTATTGCACTTGTATACCTTACACCTTTCATTGGAGGGTTACTTGCTGATCGTTATTTGGGGTATATCCGCTCTATTTTTATCGGAGGAACACTTATGGCGCTCGGCTATTTTGGTCTTTCCTTCCCAGGCAACACTGCATTATATATTTCTTTATTACTAATAATAGTAGGCAATGGATTTTTCAAACCAAACATATCCACTTTACTTGGAAATATTTATAATAGGGAAGACCTTAAACCATTAAAAGATAATGCGTATAACATTTTTTACATGGGCATTAATATTGGTGCACTGGTCTGCAATTTTGTAGCCGCATATTTGCGAAACCAATATGGATGGGGTTATGCCTTTGCTGCAGCAGGAGTAGGCCTTGTTATAGGAATGATCATTCTTGCCAGTAATTTACCGAAGGTGAGAATGGGCGAAGTAAAAAAGGAAGTCCACAAAGAGGATATGCCTTTAGGGAAAATTTTTAGTTATGTATTCCTGCCAGCAATAATTGCCGCAGTTATTGGTTGGTTAGTTCCGAAATTAATTTTTGGCCAAACTATTATGGGTAGCCAGTCAAATGACGCATTCATTTTTGCATGCCTGCCGATTATTGCTTTTTATATTTCACTCTATGTGAAGGCCACAGGCCAGGATAAAAAAGGGATCGGCTCGCTTCTATTTATTTTTGGTATATCTATTATTTTCTGGACTATCTATAATCAGAATTCTACCGGCCTTACTTTATGGGCACAAAAACACACGGACCGTACCGTTTCACCTACAGCTGAAAAAGTTGCAAATTCTCTTGGATTTTTGCAAACAGTCAGCGACACACCAAGATTAGTAGATAAAGTAGATCCCTACTTCGTGGACGTAAAAGATAACTCTGCAGTGGCTGAGCCAATGGGCGATAATTATTTAAAACTGCAGGATGGAAATATTGTTGATAAGAATACGCACATAGTACAAGTAATGGGACCTGATGCATATTTTAATAATGTGCCTAAAGAGGAGTGGCCTCCATCGCATAGTGAAAAGCTCGCCAATACAGAGTTATTCCAATCTATCAATCCTCTGTTTATTATAATTTTCACGCCTCTTATTGTATTTCTTTTCAGCTACCTGCGAAAGCGAAGAAAAGAACCATCTACAGCAAGTAAGTTTGGATTAGCACTGTTTATTTCAGGATTATCTGCTCTTGTAATGGTATTTGCAATAATGTCCGTAAACTCAGTTTATTTACAAAAAACTTCACCCTATTGGTTATGGGGTACATACGCGGTATTTACTATAAGTGAATTATTGTTAAGTCCTATTGGTCTTTCTTTGGTTTCCAAACTCGCACCAGCAAGGCTTACAGCCTTACTTATGGGCGGATGGTTTTTATCTACTTCTATTGGCGGAAAGATAGCCGGAGTAATGACGAGCTTTTGGGATGACTTTACAGATAAAAAAATATTTTTTCTTATATTAGTAATTGCTGCTTTTATCGGGGGAATACTTATTTTTAGCCGGCTTAAATCATTAAACACCATTGTGAAAGATAAAACAGGGAGTGCCTAGGAAAGTTTAAGACGTTCCAGAAGTTCAAGAGGTTCAAAAGGTTGTTATTAAGCTGCATCCTTTCGCCTGTGGTCTTTCGACTTTTCTTAAAAGCACACAATCATCGCCTACATAATAGGCATTAATCATTAATTCATACATTTGCACCATGCAGGACGCCGGGAATATGGAATATAATACCACCAGAAATCATTTAACTATCAGGGAATATGGAAGACATATTCAAAAAATGGTTGAATATATATTGACTATTGAAGATCGCGAAAAGCGTACTCAAAACGCTTATGCTGTTATTGAACTCATGGGTTTTTTAAATCCTCAATTAAAAAATGTTGAAGATTACAGGCACAAGCTTTGGGATCATTTATATTTAATCAGTGACTTTAAATTAGATGTAGAAGGCCCCTATCCTAAACCCGATAGTGAATCTTACCATGCCAAGCCGGAGGCTTTGCCTTATCCTAAGCGGCATCCGAAATACAATCATTTAGGTAAAAATATTGAGATTATTATTGATAAGGCTTTAAAGGAGACCGATGCTGAAAAAAAGCAGGGTTTTGCAAATGCGATCGCCTATTATATGAAGCTTACTTACAGTAATTGGCACAAGGAGTTGGTTCATGATGATAATATTCAAAGTGAACTATCAGCAATTACCGGGGGCGAGTTAGAGTTTAATAATCGACCATTTATCAAACATCGTGTAGATGGAAGTCGTGAAGATTTTGTAAGTAATATTGGTAAACATCCACGCAAAAATTTTGGTCAGCGTAACAACAGAAATAATAATAACAGTGGCCGGGATAACCGGAACAACAGAAAGTTCGGTAAAAAAAGGTATTGATCTTTATTGTGACTGATAATAAATAATTTTGCAACCCCGGTTCCAACCGGGGTTTTATCATTGAAGCTGAGATATGGCATCATTTAAAGTAACAGGAGGCAATCAATTGCACGGCCAAATAACTCCGCAAGGAGCGAAGAATGAAGCTTTACAAATAATCTCTGCTGTTCTCTTGACAAAAGAAAAAGTTGAAGTAAAAAATATTCCTGATATCTCAGACGTGAACCTCCAAATAAATCTGCTTAGGGAGATGGGCGTGCGTGTCACCCGGGAAAATACTCATGATTATATTTTCGAGGCAAACGATATTAACCTGGATTATTTTTCGTCTGATACTTACCGTGAGAAGTCGGGGGGACTGCGTGGAAGTGTAATGCTCGCGGGCCCTATGCTGGGCAGATTTGGAAAAGCATTTATCCCTAAGCCCGGAGGTGATAAAATCGGCAGAAGAAGGTTGGACACCCACATCTGGGGTTTTAAATCTTTAGGTGCTAATTTTGACTTTGACAGTGACGAATTATTTTTCCGGCTTAATACTAATGCGCTCAAAGGGGCTTCCATTATTTTGGACGAACCAAGTGTAACAGGAACCGCTAACCTTATAATGGCTGCAGTTTTAGCCGAAGGCCAAACCACAATTTACAATGCAGCATGCGAGCCATACATTCAGCAACTATGCCACATGCTTAATAATATGGGTGGCAATATAATGGGAATTAGCAGTAACCTGCTAACGATTGAAGGAGTTTTGAAATTAAATGGAACTACGCATACCATTCTGCCAGATATGATAGAGGTTGGTTCTTTTATAGGCCTGGCTGCAATGACGCAAAGCGATCTTATCATAAAAAATGCTGGTGTATCGCACCTCGGAGTTATTCCGGAAAAGTTTAGTTTGCTTGGAATTAAGATGAACATTTCGGGTGATGATATTCATGTTCCGGCGCAGGATGTTTATGAAATAAAAACGTTCCTTGATAATTCAATGATGACAATTTCTGATCATCCATGGCCCGGACTTACACCAGACCTGTTAAGTATTATTTTAGTGACAGCAACACAGGCAAAGGGCAGTATTTTAATACATCAGAAAATGTTTGAAAGCAGGTTATTTTTTGTAGATAAAATAATTGAAATGGGTGCGCGAATTGTTTTGTGCGATCCGCACCGTGTAGTAGTTGT
>JBDTXP010000187.1:0-4720 GCA_040006135.1 Ginsengibacter sp.
TATGTACGCTATTTGGATTCTATCAACAGATAGTAAAAAAATTGAAAGACCAATAATTAACTGGATCGGATATTATCAGAAGTGCAATAACAAGTAAAGTTCATGAGACATAATTTTACATCAGTAGCACACAATAATTTACATACCCGGCCTCTAGCGCTTTACCGTCACCAATAAAAATGTTGCAGGTATAGAAAGAGCATTTTCGCTGCCGCTTTTATTATGGCTGTTAAATAATGTTTCCAGTTCCTGTTGCAATGCTTCCGATTTACCATTTTTCTCTGCAGCTTCAAAAGCATTCATTGTAGGACCATAATAATTTCTGAAATTGTCAAGAAACACTTTGGGTGAATAATCTGCATGAAAAGTAAAAGTCTCTTTTGAAAAGGAAATATTTTCTTTAGATATTCCGGCGCTTTCAAAGCGCCTGGTAACCTCATCTTCTACTCCCCACAACATCGGGCTTACAAAACCTTCCGGTGGTGGAGGTGTATAGGCAGAACTGATCTTTAGTATTTGTGCTACAAATGTTGGATCACCGGGTATCCAATTTCCCATGACAATGCGGCCACCCTTACGAGTTACCCTCACTAATTCTTTGGCTACATCAAGGGGACGTGGTGCAAACATTGCCCCGAAAATGCTCATCACAAGATCGAAACTTCCATCTTTCTGATCATTGAGATCTGTTACATCACCTTGTGAAATTTTGCAACGTTCAGCAACACCTTCTTTTTCTGCGCGTTGCCTGCATGCTTCAACAAGATTTTGTGCAATGTCGATGCAAGTTAAATTAGCACCAAGTTTTGCTGCGGGTATTGCCGTGTCACCATCACCACACGCAATATCAAGAACATCCATTCCTGGTGTGATGCCGATTTTGGCAACGAGGGCTGATGAGCTTTCACGCATAGTGTCAGCTATTTTTGTGAAGTCGCCTTTTTCCCATAACGCTTTGTTTGGATTCATGATTGTTATTTTTGAATTTTAAAAAATGATTATTATTTTATTCAAAACAAATTTATCGGCTTGCAGGATAAAAATCTTTGCTTTAACGTCCTGAAATTTTGCTCACATGTTCACGAAGGAGCCGGGTTTTTGGCTGCCATAGGGGAAATGCCGAAGCGATCTTTAAAGCAGCGGCTAAAATGAGAAATGTTTTCAAAGCCACTTTCGAAAGCCGCTTCTGATACTGACTTTCCCCTGTTCTTTAAGAGCATCAATGATTGCTGCAATTTTTTTTCCAGTAGCCACTTGCCTGGCGTACAATTAAATTGCTTCTGAAAATCCCGCTTAAATGCTGAAAGGCTTCTATTACAAAGTGCAGCATATTGCTCAAGTTTCAGATTGAATAGAAAGTTGTCGTTCATTACTCTATCCAATGAAACAGATTGGGGTTCGCTCATCAGGGAACAGAAATAAGAAAGTACTTCAATATTCTCCTTGTTGTCTACAATGTTTAAAATTAGTTCTCTGAATTTTAATTCCAGCAGTGATTTATCAGGCTCTGTTGTTCCAGAAAAATATGCGTACATCGAAAAGAAAAAAGACTTTAGCGTGTCTGTTACTATGATGGGTATAACTGAATTATACTGTTTACCAGTTTTAGTAATAGGAGCCGACCTGCTTTTAAGTGTTTCGCAGATAAATTCGTCCGGAATAAAAAATAGTACAAGGCAAAAGCCAATATCAAAAAACTGCTCCAGGATGCAAGCTCCCTTTCTTACCAACACGCAATTACCTTCGCTTATTTCAAAAGACCCTTGCGCAGTATGCCATACTTTTTTCCCCTCGAGAACAAAAAAAATATAGTTTTCATGACACCACAGATCAGAAAATTTGTTCTTCATTAACCGGGCTTCCGGCGGGCAATTAAATATGGTAATTAAAGAATCGCCACAGCTAAACTGTTTACTATATTGAGGATAGCATAATACACGTTCCTGGAAATTAACCATAGTTCTAAATTGACTCAATAAAAATACAAATAGACACTCATTAAATATTGAATTTTTTTAGCATGGGATGGTTTAATATTATGAGCATTAAGATGGTCTTCATTAATTAAGGGAAATGTAACTGCCCCCGGGTTATCCATAAAAAAATAATACTGTGGGACGGCAGTGTTACCGCAGCCTTGAGAAAAAAAATAGATAAAAAAGCTTCAATTATAATTTGATTAAACGAGGTATAAAATATTTTGAATTGTTGTACCTATTTAGGATACTTATTTTTAATATAAATTTGCACTTTTATTATCCCTATAATGCTATCTTTATTACCAAAGTTAACCCACATGACTACCGAACAAGAAAATGAAAGAATACTTTCTCTGCAGAAGTATAATATTCTTGATACCCCGCCTGATGGAAGTTTTGATCGCATAACCCGATTGGCTGCCATATTACTGGATGTCCCTATAGCAATAGTTACTTTAGTTGATAGTGACCGGATTTGGTTTAAATCCCGTTATGGTCTGGATGTACAGCAGATTCCTCGTGATCCGGGGTTATGCGCTTCCGCAATTTTAGGAGATGGATTTTATGAGGTAAATGATGCGCCCTCAGATCCGCGGACGCTGGCAAATCCTTTGGTGGCCAGTGAATTTGGCCTGAGGTTTTATGCAGCAGTCCCCTTAAAAGTGAAAGAAGGATTTAATTTGGGAACGTTATGTGTGATTGATAAAAAGCCTAGAAAGCTTCAGCCAAAACAAATTGAAATACTGAAGTATCTTTCTGATATATTAATAGACCAGATGGAACTTCGCCTCGCAGCCAGAACAGCCATTTACCAGCAAAATAATGTTTTAAGTGTTGCAGCACATGATTTAAAAACGCCATTAACCCTGATATCTGCGTGGGCAGAATTAGCGAAAATTTCAAAAAAAGATCCTGACTCAGTAGATAAGATGTGTGATGAAATAAAACGTGCTGCAGGAAAGTTGAATATCATGGTAAATGAACTTTTGGAAAAGGCAAGGCAAGAAGCTGGAAACGTACAATTAAGACTTAACAAGGTTGAATTTTCCACCCTGGTTGAGCAGGTTGTAAAAACGAACGAAGTACTTGCTAAAAATAAAAATATTACACTTGAAACAAACCTGGTAGATAATCCTGTGATAAATGGAGATAACGATCGGTTGATAGAGATTGTTGACAATTTAATAAATAATGCAATCAAATATTCTCCACCCGGTAAGAAAATTTCAACTACAATACATGAGCATAATAAATTTGCGGTATTGGAAGTAACAGATGAAGGGCAAGGACTCAATGATGAGGATAAAAAAAATATTTTTCAGCGTTTTGCAAGATTGAGTTCAGTCCCCACGGGAGGTGAAAGCTCAACTGGTCTGGGCTTGTCGATTGTAAGGTCGCTTGTGGAAGCTCACAATGGAGAAGTGACTGCAGAAAGTAAAGGCAAAAACGAAGGGTCCAAATTTACCGTAAGGATTCCTGTGTTAGAAGGATAAAGTCCTGGTACCACCTGGTTACCTACTGAAGGGTTTGAGCAAATGATTTTATTGATAAATTATTTAACTAAAACACTGCGAACATCCAACAAGAAATTTTTACTCATTCGCTAATCCACTTAATTTAAGAGTATATTTTAATGAATATTGTTGGTCGTCGACCAAATGGCGGGGCCTCCTTTTAGGAGATCGACGTAGAATGCACAGGATGCGAGTCGGCTACAGGCACTTATGTTTCCAAATGCAGGCGATTCTTTGAAACACACTTCTTTAAAATACTTTTTAATATTTAAATAAAACCCTATTATATTTGTGGTGTAATTTTAAATGACAACAGCAAAAAACAATATTTCCTTTATTATCATTGATACTCGCATGAGTGTCATTTGCCGTTGTATGCCGTAAGGCATAATATATTACATATCACCCTCTAACGGGCTTTGGCCTACTTACACGAAAAATATTTTTTTAATTCTCTTTTAATATTAATTATTTTATGAGCACTCAACATTTTGAGACTTTACAACAGCATGCCGGACAAGAACCGGACCCAACAACGGGCTCCCGTGCTGTGCCGATTTACCAGACTACATCTTTCAGTTTTAAAAATTCCGAACATGGTGCAAACCTTTTTGCGTTGAAAGAGTTTGGGAATATTTACACCCGTATCATGAATCCGACTACTGATGTCTTTGAAAAAAGAGTGGCGGCATTGGAAGGTGGTGTTGCAGCACTGGCAACGTCTTCAGGCATGGCTGCCCAATTTATAGCACTCAACAACATTCTGGAATCTGGAGATAATTTTGTTTCCAGCCCTTTTCTTTATGGTGGAACTTACAATCAATTTCATGTGGCCTTTAAACGCCTGGGAATAGAAACAAGATTTGCAAAAGACAATGAAGCCCAAAATTTTGAAAGCCTCATTGACGAAAGAACAAAAGCTATTTATACAGAAACAATTGGCAATCCCGATTTCAATATTCCTGATTTTGAAAGTTTAGCAGCACTTGCAAAAAAACATGATCTGCCATTTATTGTTGATAATACTTTTGCCGCAGCCGGATACCTTTTCCGTCCTTTGGAACACGGTGCTAACGTTGTTGTACAAGCGGCCACCAAGTGGATTGGTGGTCATGGCACCAGCATAGGCGGGGTGATTGTTGATGGAGGAAATTATAATTGGGGCAATGGAAAATTCAAAGCATTCTCCGAACCATCTGAAGGTTATCATGGACTGGTGTTCAATGA
>JBDTXP010000188.1:0-4712 GCA_040006135.1 Ginsengibacter sp.
GCGCAGTAAAATATTGAATTAGAAGAAGGTGTACAATGCGCGCGGCAATCTCATTTAATTCCTGGTTCGCAATTCGAAAACTTACAGATTGCTTCGCATTGATGGTCGGAATTGCAACTTTAACTCATTGTGCGATCTCTTCGGGTTACCATGGCGAGTACTCCCCCGGGTAGCGTCATTGCGAGCGCAGTAAAATATTGAATTAGAAGAAGGTGTACAATGCGCGCGGCAATCTCATTCCATTAATGGTATGCCAGGCAGCATTTTTTTTTTAGCGAAATCGCTCTACATCACTTCCCCTCCTCCATTTTCGAAAACAACTCCAGCTTCCTAAGCTGCAATGCCATGTGATGTTTTACAGTTCGCTCATAATCATTTTCGGCTTCTTTTACTTTACCTATCAACACTAACATTTCAAGGCCAAGCAGGAAAAAGAACCATATAAGCCAGACACCCAATGCTACGTTTGACCGGGTGATTAAACTATACATTACTTCCAGCTCATCAAGAAAACCAACTTTAGAACTTATCAGCTTTTCCAGTTCAGGCCTTATGTTCAACAAGGCTTTTTCCTTTTCATTTTTCTGTGTTCTTAATTCATTAATGTTTTGTTCTAATGGAGCTATCAATGCAATTTTAGGATTAGCAACATTAGAAGATGAAGTAACCATAACAGGCCGGGAAGTTTCCGTAACGATTGGCTTACCACTAAGTGTATCTATTACAGTACGTTTATCAGTTTTGGTAATTGGTTGGCTGCTATAAACTACCGAGGTAGGATTTTTTGCAACATCGGCTATCAGGCTTTCGCGTTCCAGTTCCTTCGCCGTCATGGTAGAATCCAGGGCTTTAATCTGGTTTCTCAATTCTTCTGTTTTCGGCGGGAGCGCCTTCTTTACTCTTTGCTCAATGAAAGTTATTTTCTCCAGTTCTATGTCTTCCTTAAATATGATCTGGTCAATAATAACCGCACCTATTATTGCCATCATGAGCGCTATGATGCCGCGGGAGATATAAAGCATCTTACTGGGTGTCATTGATAGAATTATCTGGCGCTCTATCTGGATAATAATTATTACAAATATTAATGCTCCTGCAATGGAACCCCACTCACCGCCATGCAAATATCTTTTTGTAAAAGTGTAACCAATGAAAGCCCATAAAATTCCAACAATCAATAATGCTGAAGTATAACGCTTAACAGCCTTTGCCGCTACCTCGCTGGAATTTTTTACAATCCTGTAATTGTAGCCTGTAAGAAAGCAACCGAGTTTTAACCACCAATTTTTCATAAAGGATCTTTTAAAAGTTGATTTTTAAAATAGAATGATGTGATATTGCCGCAAGCCCGTTCCTGAAACCTTTGGTATAGCTGAGTATGATACCATGTCCTACGCCGGTGTTGTTCATTGCCTGCTGTTCTATTTCAATTACTTTTTTAATATGGCTTTCCGCGGTTTCTTTTTTCGCACTTAACTCTTCCACAATATCCACCATGCCCGAACGGCGCCTGGTAGAGAGGTGTACGTCTAACTCCCTGATAAAATCTGAATAGAATATGCGCACCTTCGTTAAGGTTCTTTCGAGATCATTTTTTAATCCGGCGATGTTCTGCTCCAGGTTGGTGGTATCAGGATTTACCAATGCATCATCGTAGCCTTTGGCTTCATAATTTTTATCTAAGAATTGAAATAATAACCGGATGCCATAATCGGGCGATGCATTGCCGTTACTATCTGTAGGCAAATCATCCTTGCTTTTATCTTTTTCAATAAAGACATCTGCGGGGATGTCCTGATTATTTTGCGAAGCAGCATCTTTTCCGTTTTTGCGATTAAAAAAACTAAATAGTCCCATGGTTGATTTTTTAAATGTTGATTGTTTTATTTATAGTTCACAATAATTTCCTGTTGCTTACTTTTTAGTAAGCATCATTTTATTTTATCTATGCCGGTGCGGCTTCGATCCGTGGAAGGTTTTAGTGGAAATTATTAAACGTGCAGCCCCCTGGCTTTTGTGGTTGGTTGATTGAAAAGCAAAATACAGAAAAATTTATTTTGGTTTGAAGAATTTGGGATTGTTTAACATAGGGGTGGGAGGTAGCTCCGGGTAGCGTCATTGAGTGTGCTCCTCCGGGTAGCGTCATTGCGAGCGCAGTAAAATCATGAATTGAAAGAAAATTTAGAATGCGCGTGGCAATCTCATTTAATTATGTTTCCGGTTTGTGGAGATGCCAACCGGTGAGGCCGCCGTGGTAGGTGTATCCACCAACCACTTGCAGGGGGTGTGCCTGTAAATATGATTTAAATGATTGGATGAGAACTATGAGAGTGCCTGAATTTATCAGAGCGCTGGAAACATAGCCAATCAAAAAATCAATAAAACAATAGTTCAGACGAATTTGACGAATTAATAAATGCAAAGCACGGCTCAAAAAACATTTCCCTTCCGCTCGTGGGAAGGGATAGGCAAGGGTTTAAAAGCCCGTCAGCACTACTTTTCGTAAGGAAAATTCCTTGAAACCTTCCGCATCATTCTTTCCATTAACTGGTCTGTGGAGCCCATTAAATTATCATCCATTGCTTTATAAAAACGCCAGAGTAGGTTTCCATCAGCGCCATTATAAATCTGCATGGTTAAAGCGCCACTACCGGTCTTGCTTCCGAGGCCTCCAATCAAAATTGTTTTGGCAATAGCACCTGCTTCAGAAGCAGTTTTTTCGTAAGAATAATTACACCTGATCACTGCGTCCACATTTAATATTTTGCAAATGGAATCTTCAGTGAGTATATCAAGTTGATCGAGAACGCCTTTGGCTCTGAGTAGGGTATTGGTTCTGTTTACATCCTGGAATTGCACAGTATACCTATCAGCCTTCCTTAATAAATAAGTAAACATTGATTGCTGCAAATTAACGGCAATTTTTTTCTCTTCATTTTTGTTAGCGGCGTCATCATAATTTTTTGGGGTGCGCTTATATGTTATAGAAGTCTCGAAGGGAAGAATGGCTACTATTTTTTGCTTTGCTAATTCGGTTTTTAAATTAGGCGCAGCATAAGTTTGCTTGGCGCCTTCAAATTGTGAAAAGGCAGACATAAAAATGCATAATGACAGGAACGTTGAAATAATTTTTCTCATAATGGTTGCTTTAGGTTTTGGGCGGCAAATCTAAAATTTATTTTTTTATTTAGACAGCTTCTTTTTAAATTTTATAAATTAAATTTTAAAATTAATGTGTTTAGATGGGAAGATTGATGGAACATATTTAGAAAAGATTTAATCGCTTTGCAACTTATTATTCCAATAAATGCTATGATTTATTTTCTTTCATTTTCATAAAAGATAAAAATATTGCTTTGCAAAAGATCGTGATTTATTTTTGTACGGCAGTAAATTTCAACAGGTACGTATCGCAGCCGAGGTTGTTGATGTTCATTCTGAAAGTACCTGTGGCAGTGGCTCCTTTAATAGTAGCATCAATATCAAACCTCCAGGCAGTTGAGCCACCATCCGGCGGATCACTGATATGACCTTTGGCAACGCCATTCACAATATCGAATGCGCCTTCAGGGCCGACAGCCCTCAATTGCTCTAATTTGCCGCTGCATCTCCAATATCCCTTGAAGGTTAGGTTCTCCAGCTTTTTCCCATTGGCAGACACATCGAAAAAAATACTGTCTCCCTTTAATCCGCCAATAAGTGCTCCTTTAAAATGCATTGCTGACGCAACTTCTGTTTGAGTTGCACTTGTTTTATTAGCAGTTAAATCCCGGGTTGCAGGAGCAGTAGTGTTGGAGCAGGAAATAAGACTAAGAAATGCAAGCGCGTTGAAAAAATACATCATAAGTTTTATTTTGGTTTAGGTATTATGAATCAAATATAAAGACTTCATTCATCAAAAAGAAGTTTGCCCTGACTAAATAGGAGGCATTGCGAAACTTTCTTTATTATATTATGAATAACAAAATATGTATGTATAATTATTTCTTATTATTTTGGCAATCTAAACTCTTTTGCAAATGATCAGAATTCGGTTTATTGCTGCTGCCACAATGTTTGCTTTGTCAATATTTATTTTAAATATAAATGCGAATGCGCAGCAAAATAATATTACTCCCAGGTATGGTAAGTATGTGTGTACTGCTTCTAAATATGTCAATGGAATGTATGAGTATATTCCAAGAGGATCCATTGTAATTACCAAAGCGGGAACTTATGCTTATTTAGGATTTGAGAAAAAAAGTACCGGCAAATTTTCTATTGATTCAAAAGGAAACTTATTGTTCAAAGGCGGTTACCTCGACGGAGGAAAAGCAGAAAAAATTGACCGCCCAAATAAATTCTTTGTTGTATTTCCCACAATTCCTGATAATCGGTGGACGGCTACTCTTATGGACAAATAGAATGTAATCTTATTTTTTAACACTCGTCCATTCAGAGACTTACGAACTGGCGTGATTACCATCTCCTATAATTATATTATTCGATTGATGGTGCATGTTAGTACGGCTCATAAATAATTTCCCTTCCCCTCATGGGAAGGGTTAGGGATGGGGCTAAGATTGCTTTACAAATGATAACGATTCTACTTCCGGTTGGTAAAGACACCAACCAGTAATACAATTATCCTGGCAAAATATTGCTATTAATGACTCTGTCAATCTGCCTGCCCCGAACACATTCGGGGAGCCTGTCCCGAAGGGATCCGGGAT
>JBDTXP010000189.1:0-4694 GCA_040006135.1 Ginsengibacter sp.
GTGCCCTTTGCATTCCAGTCAGGAATGTTTTCCATAAAGTTGATATCATTTATTTTACTCACAGAGTCTTTGTAACATCTGTGCGCAAAAACCATTGCCTCCAATAATGAATTGCTTGCAAGCCTGTTAGCGCCATGTAATCCCGTGCTTGCACATTCGCCACATGCATATAACTGGTGAATGGATGAACGTCCCCACTCATCTGCTTTAATACCACCACAACTATAATGTGCTGCCGGTGCAACAGGAATATAATCTTTGAAAACATCAATACCTATTGATAAACATTTCTCATAAATATTGGGGAAATGATGAAGGAATTTTTCATGATCCATAGCAGTGCAATCAAGAAATACATTCTCAGTTCCATCTCTTTTCATTTCACTATCAATCGCCCTGGCAACTATATCACGTGGTGCAAGATCTTTGCGTGCATCATATTTCTCCATGAAAGCAATTCCATCTTTGTTTCTTAGAATTCCGCCGTCTCCTCTCACTGCTTCTGTGATCAAAAATGCCTGACCGCTTTTTCCTGCTTCGTATAATGCTGTGGGATGAAACTGAATAAATTCCATATTTTCAATTCTGCCCTTAGCCCTGTAAGCCATAGCCACACCATCTCCTGTGGCAATAGATGGATTAGTAGTGGTGCGATATACCTGGCCATTCCCACCGGATGCAAGCAAAGTAATTTTAGAAATAATCTTTTCAATTTTATTTTGCTTCATGTTCAACACATACACGCCGTAACATGCTATATCCGGAGTTGATTTGGTCACTAAATATCCAAGGTGATGTTGCGTGATCAGGTCAATTACAAAGCAATGATCCAGCAATTCGATGTTGGGCATCTTGGCAATTGCTTCCAACAGTGTATTTTCTATTTCCTTACCGGTAACATCCTTATGGTGCAGAATCCGGAATTCGCTGTGTCCACCCTCTTTACCCAAATTATAAGTGCCTGAATTGTCTTTGTCGAATTGTGCTCCCCATTCAATGATTTCATTAATACGTTGCACTCCTTCTTTCACTACTATTTCTACAATATGTGGATCACTTAATCCATCACCGGCTATAAGGGTGTCTTCAATGTGCTTGTCAAAACTATCGTGTAAAAAATCCGTAACGCCAGCTACTCCACCCTGCGCATATTTGGTATTTGTTTCATCACTTACCGTTTTCGTAAGGACTGTTATTTTTCTATCCGGGCAATCATGCGCTACTTTCAATGCGAATGTGAGACCCGCAATACCACTACCTATTACTAGAAAATCTGTTTTCAATTCTATGATTTAAAAATGTTTTTCGCAAAAAAATTAATTATAGCGAAGTGTAATTTATTTTATGATGTTACCATTTCAGGTTCAACCCAGGCATTGTTTTCTTTGAGTAAAATGATCAATTCTTCCACAGCAACTTCTGCCGGAACATTTCTTTTCACAACCTCTTTGCCCTTATATAATGTAATTTTTCCAGGGCCACTTCCTACATAACCAAAATCTGCATCCGCCATTTCTCCCGGGCCATTTACAATACATCCCATGATGGCAATTTTCACACCTTTCAGATGATTGGTCACTGCTCTTATTTTTGCAGTAGTTTCCTGTAAGTCAAATAGCGTGCGTCCGCAGCTAGGGCAACTTATATATTCTGTTTTTGAAATGCGTGCTCTTGAAGCTTGTAAGATTCCAAAACCTACTGAATTTAAAATTGAAATATCTGCTGATTGATCCTTCAGCCAAATTCCATTTCCAAAGCCATCTATTAATAATGAGCCGGTCTCAATTGCAAAGTGAATCAGCGATTGTTCCATATCAGTTTTTCCACTCTCACAAAATAAAACTACAGGATTGCTGATGTTTTTCTCAATTAATTCAAGGCACATTCTTCTTATACTTTGCACAGCATTTTGATTGCCTGTCCTTAGGCAAATCACTGCTGTATAATCATGGCTTAATTTTTCAAACAAAATATTTTTATCGTCCCCCGGTTCATTTTCAGAATAACAATCCACCATTACAAAATTTAATAAGGGTGATCGTTTAATTGAATTGTCCAGGTATTGATTTGTAGTCAATACAGGAAAACTTTTTTTCTGTTCATCGCTCGCCCAGCTTTCAACATTACTTATAATTTTCAGTGTTCCCGGCAATGCAAATTCAACTGAATTATCTCCTGTGAAAATATAATCAGCAGCCATATCACTGATTTTCCACTTATCAAGTTTAGCGTCATATTTATATCCAATAGCTTTCAAATCTCCAGGTGTGATGGAATTTAAATAACTCAGATCGGAAATCACTACCGGCACATTTTTACCACCCACATTTTGAATAAGAAATGTTTTTCGTACGTGCCTGTCTGTTATATTTAAATAGCTAAGCATATTCACCGGAATCGAAGGGAGGGATGTCGAATTGATTTGATCATAACGTTTTATGATATTCTCACAAACGGGCAGTTCAAATTCCGGGTCTTCCGTAAGTGATACGCGAATAGTATCACCTATGCCATCTTCCAATAAACTGCCAATGCCTATTGCAGATTTTATTCTTCCATCTTCACCATCACCAGCCTCTGTTACACCGAGGTGCAAAGGATAACAATGTCCTAATTCTTCCTGCATGGTTTTGATTAACAAACGATAGGCTTCTACCATTACAATAGGATTGCTGCTTTTCATGCTCAGCACGATGTTGTAATAATTTTCACCTTCCGCAATACGCAAAAACTCCATCGCACTTTCTACCATTCCAATTGCTGTATCTCCATAGCGGCTCATGATGCGATCGCTCAACGAACCATGATTGGTCCCTATACGCATGGCTGTACCATACTCCTTACAAATTTTTATGAGAGGTGTAAAGCGATTGTGGATCCTCTCTATTTCTTCTATATAATCCGCATCAGTATATTCTATCAGTTCGAATTTTTTCTTATCAACATAGTTGCCGGGATTCACACGCACCTTTTCTACAATACGCGCTGCTATTTCTGCAGCGTTTGGAGTAAAATGTATATCAGCCACCAACGGTGTATTATAACCGCGGCTTCTTAATTCATTTTTTATATTCAATAAATTCTCCGCTTCTTTTTTTGAGGGTGCCGTAATACGCACGAGTTGCGCTCCTGCATTTATACACCGGATACTTTCCTCCACCGTGGCGATGGTGTCCATCGTATCGGTAGTAGTCATTGTTTGTATAAGAATCGGGTTAAAATTTCCAATTTTTAAATCACCAACCTTTACCTCCAATGTAGGAAGCCTCTTATATTCAGTGAGTGATTGAGCGTATAATTCCATGGATAAAAATATAATGCAAATTTACGATTTAAGAGACGTGATAAAAAGAAAAAGAATGGGCCCATTAGCACTTCAGCAAATTATCTCATTATTATATTATCTCCTACCAATCCTTCTCAGGCTTATCCGGTGATACACCTTTTATTTTATGCAATTTATCCTGTAGTGCCTTTTCCTTTTCCATTAATGATTTTAGTTTTTCCTCAGCATCCTGCTTGGAAATTTTAGATGGCTGCGGCTTTGGCTGTTGGTTTTGAGGTTGATTTTTTTTATCCGGATCCTGCTTTTTTTTCTGATCCTTATCATCATTATTTTTCTGTTGCTGCTGTTGTTGTTTCAGCGCACGCTGAAGATTTTGGCGCGCTTCTTCATCATTTTGATTTAATAACAAAGCGTTTTTATACGCCATAATACACTCAGGTAATTTATTGGCTTTCTGATATGCAACACCTTTGTTATAAAATGCCTGTTGCTTTATAGAATTTTCATTAGCCCCGGCTATCGCTGCATCATATGATTTTACAGCATCTTCCAGTTTATTTTTTCTATATAAAACATTGCCAAGATTATAATCTGCGGTTACTTTTTGATCTGGATTCTTAGCAGCTTCACGGTATTCCTTTTCAGCTTCATCAAGTTTATTTACCTTATACGCTTCATTTCCTTTTGCTATGGGCCCTTTATCGCTTTGCGCAAATGTTGAGTTTAATGGTAAAATAAAAAATGCTACCGAAACTAAAACAACTTTATTTCTTTTTTTCTTTTCAGAAATAAATAATTCAATTAATAAAAGAAATAAAGCTGCCCCTATAAAATATTGAAAATATTGTTTGAATGTGTAAAAAGAACTCACACTTTCCGCTTCCTTTTGTCCGATATTTTTCATTGCTGTTGTTAGGTTTGCAGCCACATGGTCAGTACTTGTATAAAGTTGGTAAATGCCATTGCCAGCCTGTGAAATTTCTAAAAGTTCTTTTTCATTTAACCTGCTGATCACTGTCTGGCCTTTTTCATCGGTTTTGTATGTGCCGGTCTGCTCGTCTATAATAGGTGCTCCATCAGGTGAACCAATACCAATAGTATTGATCATAACTCCGGCTTTACCTAACTCTTTGGCAGTTTTTATTGCTTCATCATCATGATCTTCACCATCACTGATCAATAAAATTGATTTAAAAGTTTTATCATCAGGATTAAAAGCTGCATAGCTCATTTTCAACGCCTGGCTTATTACAGTACCTTGTGAAGGCACGTCATCAGGCGAGGCTGAAGAAAGATATAATTTAGCTGCGCCATGATCTAACGTTAATGGCATTTGTAAATAAGCACGACCTGCGAAAAGCACCAAACCAATCCTGTCATCCGGCGATTTATCTATGATCTTAGATAT
>JBDTXP010000190.1:0-4676 GCA_040006135.1 Ginsengibacter sp.
CTCGAAAGCTGCTTTTTCAAGCGTTTCCCTATGGTTGGGATGCGCAATATTAATCAGCGCTTTTGCTCTCTCACGCATATTTTTTCCATACAAAAATGCTACACCATATTCCGTTACAATATAATGTGCATGTGCCCGGGTCGTCACAACTCCGGCACCTTGTTTTAGAAAAGGAACTATTTTAGAAATGCCTTTGGATGTTGTAGATGTAAGAGCTATAATGGGTTTCCCACCTTCTGACAAAGCAGCGCCCCTCATAAAATCAACCTGGCCACCGACTCCTGAATAATGATAGGTTCCAATAGAATCTGAACAAACCTGGCCTGTAATGTCAACTTCAATTGCGCTATTGATAGCAGCTACTTTTGGATTGGCTCTGATGATCGCCGTGTCATTTACATAATCAATATTCATCACTAATATTCCGGGATTGTTATGAACAAAATCATATAGTTTCCTGGTACCTAAAATAAAACTTGTCATAATTTTTCCTCTCCCCTTCTTCTTATGTTGATTGGTAATTACTCCTTTCTCAACCAGGGGAAGAATCCCATCAGAAAACATTTCAGTATGAATGCCCAGTTCTTTATGTCCTGTAAGGCTTGCCAGCACCGCATCTGGAATCGCGCCAATTCCTGTTTGAACAGTAGCTCCATCTTCGATCAAATCAGCACAATACATCCCGATCTTTTTAAAGGCAGGAGAATCACTTTTATCCGATACTATTTCCGGCAACAAACTCTCTGAGTGTACCACAGCATTAAAATTGTCTATGTGAACCTGGCCGTCACCGAATGTTCGCGGCATGTTTGGATTGATCTGAGCGATAATATATTTTGCAGTTTTTACCGCGGTAGCGGCCACATCCACTGAAACACCCAGCGAACAAAATCCATGTTGATCAGGAGCCGAAACATGCACCAACGCAATATCCAATGGAAGAATATTTCTTCTAAAGAGGTTCGGTATTTCACTTAAAAATACCGGGATATAATCTCCTCTCCCTTCATTAACAGCCTTTCGGATATTCGAAGAAACAAACAAAGAATTGATGTGAAAATTATCTCTATATTTTTCATCTGCAAATAAAGCTTCGCCCTGGAGGCTCATACTAATTAATTCTACATTTCTCAATTCAGATGATCGTTCTACAATTTTCTCTAACAGAAAATGCGGTGTTGCAGCTCCTCCATGAACGAATATCTTATCGCCGGATTTTATAACTCTTACTGCCTCTTCTCCTGAAATATAATTTGCCAATATTTATGCAATTAAGGTGATAACATTTTTTAAGTATTGCAATATCAAATTTTAATTAGCCTTAAACTATTTATATGACGCTAATCACTATACCAAATGACAATCATCAGTACCTAATAGAAATAATATATTTTTACGTAATCGATAACTATTTTCAATCTAAGCTTTCAAAAAAATTATTATTAAAATATTGTCATGAAAAAAATCTTGAAAACCATATTTATTGTTCTATTAATTGCTCTTATTATCATTCAATTTTTCAGGCCTGCAAAAAACCAGGGTGAAGAAATCGCGGTAAATCAAATAACGGCTGTACAGAATGTGCCTGCAGATGTACAGCAAATTCTGAAAATTTCCTGCTATGACTGCCACAGCAATACAACACGTTACCCTTGGTATAACAATATTCAACCTGTAGCATGGTTTCTAAATGATCACATTATAGAAGGTAAAAAACAATTAAATTTTTCAGAATTTGCCACCTACCCTTCTTTCAGGCGTTATAAAAAATTTAAAGAAATACAAAAGCAAATTAAGGAAGATGAGATGCCACTTTATTCTTATACCATAATACATCGCGATGCTATACTTAGCGCCGATCACAAATCTACATTGATAAGTTGGGCATTAAATTCAATGAAAGAAATGGAGGCAAATTATCCGCCAGATAGTTTGGTGAAACCTAAATAGATTAAAACAAATAAAAATTAAGAATTTCCAATTTATCATTCACTGCCGTTTCATGCGAAATGCCTGAAATAAGAACAGACATAATCATAAACCAGTAACAACATTTTTCAAATCAGTGATTTGTGGCAAGGATCCAAATAAAATTATTTTCATTCCATCTTCTATTATTGTGTCCTGTGATGGGTTTATAAAAAATTTCCCGTCTTTATCTTTTATGCCAAGGCAATTGACACCGGTATTCATCCGGTTAACAATTTCCTCAATGGACTTACCACGGAATTCTAAAGGCAGGTTTTCATATGCGACAGATTCTATATTGGCCGATTCCTTTTGATCACTCCACAAACTATTAATCAACTCAATTACATCTGGTTTCGATACCAGGGAGGCCATATAAGCTCCGCCAATCAATTCTGGTAATATAACATGATCCGCACCTGCAGATTTTAATTTGCCCACACTACTTTTAAGTTGAGCCCTGCTAATGATGTTGATGGAGAAATTCATTGCCCTTATTGAAAGAACCGTAAAAACATTATCTGCATCTGTAGGTAAAGTGAGCAACACTGCTTTTGCTTTCATGATACCTGCTTTCATCAGTGTTTCATCATCTGTTGCATCACCGTGAATATAGATCAGCTTTTTATCTTCTTCCAACCAGTTTTTCATGTGCACATCATCTTTATCAATTACCACATAATCCATTTTGTTGGCAGATAAAATTTCTGCAGCCTGCTGGCCATGACGACCAAAGCCGCAAATGATAACGTGTCCTGCGAATTTTGTTATTGCGTTCATGAATTTACGGTTTTTAAGGTGTCGTGCCATATCTCCACTCACGATATCACGGGTAAGACTGCCGATGATAAAGGCAAAAACAGCAAATGAAGAAATGATAAAAATGATATTAAAAATTTTTCCCCCTTCGGATAAAGGCTCTACCTCATTATAACCAATGGTAGCCAAAGTAATCGTCGTCATGTACAAGGCATCAATAACCGTGTAGTGCTCGAAAAGGATAAACCCAGTAGTGCCAACCAACATGATCAACAGAAGAATTGCCAACTTACCGGCGAATGGAAATAATTTAGTCATTCAGGCTTAGTAATTAAATTCCTATTTTTAATGATACAGTCCCTTAATAATCTTACAGAATTTGCTCCCGGGTTAAGGCAAAAAATCCCGCCGATACATTTTTATTGATGATCAGAATAATAAAAGAATTACAAATGTTTTTTTATTTTCTAAACATTTCTGTACCAGGTTGTTCACAACGTCCTGTGATCTCTTCCATTGATATCCTGAAAACAACTCCATCTATTTTGCTGATGTCGGAAGTTGGGAATGGCCACTCCGGTGAAAATTTTACTGTGTCACTTGACACATTGGGTAAGTGTCTTGAAAGTAAAATATTCAATCCATTTTCTCTTTCCTTTGTATCGACCAACTCCTTCACTTTCCCCCAAATGATAACAGATTTCCAGTCGTTCATATTGATCATGGAGTCTACCTGGAAACACACCGCAGCGTTTTTCCGGATCATTTCTAGTTTCATTCCGTCAAAAGTGCGGGCATAAATATATTTACCATCAGAAGCGTAACTAATAGGGACGACATAAGTTTTACCCTCTGCGTGACAACCCAAACGACCTATAAGATTATGATCTATTACTTCTTTTATTTGCTCTTTATTTAGTACATCAAACATGGTTTATATTTTTTTAAAAATATTATATTGAGTATTTCTGAAAAATGAGTAAACACAGCGTACCGGATGATTCATATCATAAAATGGTTTAAAGAAAGAATTACTTTTAATCTTTTGAATAGGTAATTAAAACTCCAGCTATGACAGGCACATAGTATCAAATATTTAAAAGGTTCTGAATTAAATTTAATTCGATTAATCTGTGCTGACGGCATTCTTAAAATTTATTAATGAATAATATTAATCCCTTTCCATTTACGGGGCTTACAGAAAATGAAGTAATCAATTCCCGAAAAAAATATGGCAAGAATCAAATAGAATCAAAATCTATTAGTCCTTTCTGGCATTCATTGAAAGATGCCATTACGGAGCCAATGTTTATTTTACTGGTAGTTGCAGCCGCTATCTATTTTATCCTGGGTGAATTTTCAGATGCCTGGTTCATGAGTGGTGCTATCATCCTCGTGTCTGCTATTTCTGTTTACCAGGATAACAGGAGCAGAAATGCCTTGGATACTTTGAAAGAATTTACACAATCGCACGCAACCGTGATCAGGGATAACGAGCCGGTGTTTCTATTAGCTGAAGAAATTGTTGTGGGCGATTATGTGGTGGTTTCAGAAGGGGAATTGGTACCTGCAGACGGGATCGTAAAACAACTCAATGATTTTTCTGTGAATGAATCCATTCTTACAGGAGAATCTTTCAGCGTTACAAAAAATATTCAAGATCCAAATGAGAATAAAGTTTTTAGCGGCACGTTGCCAGATTCAGGGCAATGTGTGTTTGAAGTTAGCGCTGTCGGTAATTTTACCAAACTGGGTGAATTAGGGAAATCTGTCGATGAAATAAAAAAGGAAATCTCGCCTCTGCAAAAACAGATCAACACATTTGTAAAGTGGATGACGTTGGTGGGCGCTGCTATCTTCCTGATCATCTGGGGAATAAATTATTTTCAATCCAAAGATATTTTAGACAGCCTGTTGAAAGGATTGACAATTGCGATGTCGGTATTGCC
>JBDTXP010000191.1:0-4606 GCA_040006135.1 Ginsengibacter sp.
GTAAATTCATATTGAAAAAAATTTAAGCGAAGATAACTTTTTTGGGGTTAAAATAAAGAGGCAAGATAACAGTGAACTCATTTTTTATGAAGGTTAAAAGAACTCCGCTATCTCACTTATCTTTGAATTCTAATTTAAAGAGAGAAAATAAAAATGATAGATAAACTAAAAGAGACAGTCACTTTTATAAAATCCAAATATGCCTTATCACCGGAGATCGGTATTGTATTAGGCAGTGGACTTGGAAGTTTTACATCTGAAATTAAATCCGAAGCTGAAATTGCCTACAGTGATATTCCTCATTTTCCTGAGAGTACAGTTAAAGGCCACCAGGGAAAACTGATCTTTGGTGAGTTAAGTGGAAAAAAAGTGGTTGCCATGGCCGGACGTTTTCATTTTTATGAAGGCTATGATACGCAACAGGTGATTTTCCCGATAAGAGTTTTAAAATACCTGGGAATAAAAAATCTTTTTTTAAGCAACGCTGCAGGTTCTATGAATCCTGATTATAAAGTAGGTGATCTCATGATCATCAATGACCACATAAGTTTGTTTTCTGTAAACCCGCTTATTGGAAAAAATGAAGAATCATTTGGGCCACGCTTTCCTGATATGAGTGAGCCTTATGCAAAGAACCTGATAGAAATGGCGAAAAAAATTGCCACTGAAAATAAAATTGACATTAAAGAAGGCGTTTATGTGAGTGTGACCGGCCCTACATTTGAAACAAGGGCAGAATATAAAATGTTGCGAATAATTGGCGGTGATGTAGTAGGTATGAGTACGGTACCGGAAGTGATCGTCGCTAATCACATGGGTCTGCCGGCTTTTGCAATGAGTGTTGTTACAGATGTTGGTATACGTGAAGAAGAAAATGTAATTACACATGAGGAAGTGCTGGAAGCCGCGAAGGCAGCGGAACCAAGGCTTTCCCTGATATTCAAAGAAATGGCCGCCAGGCTTTAAGTATCTTTAATGATGCGATTTCCCAGGAAAATATTTTCATTTCATTTATTGTCTCCTATCCTGGTTACATGTATTTGTTGCGTGCTATTTTCATTTTCATCAAACGCCCAACGGCCGATTCTAAGGCCAAACACTCCTCTGCAATTACCAACAACTACAAGGCCGCCGGCTAATGGAAAAAATACTCCCGGCGATTCTATGGTAGTTCAGCACCGCGATGATCTTGCCGACTCAATTACCATTTCATTCCGGTATTTAAATGCGCTGAAAAATAGTTATCTCGATTCCGTTATCAGTGATTTTGGGAGAGTTTATGCTGTTCCTGCTGATTATGTTACACTGGGTAATAATGGAAACGCGGCATTTCCAATTCTTTTCTCACCCATACTCAAACCCGGTTGGGATGCTGGTTTCCATGCTTTTGATCTGTATAAATTTACACTTGATAATTCCAGGTTTTTTAAAACCACACGTCCTTATACCTCACTGGGATATTTTTTAGGCTCCGGTAAAGAGCAGGAAGTAAAAGTTTTACAAACGCAAAACATCAGGCCCAATTGGAATGCAGGTTTTGAATACAGGCTCATCACGTCACCGGGTACTTTTCAAAATCAAAATACAAATCATAATAGTTACAGAATTTTTAGCAATTACCAGGGGAAAAGAAAAAGATATGCTGCATATTTTGTAATTCTTGGCAATAAACTTACATCTGCGGAAAACGGGGGTATAATCAATAACGACCTACTCGCGGATCCTAATCGCAAGCGACGCATTGCGGTACCTGTAAACCTCGGGGTGGATTCCACGAGCACTTTCAATGTTTTTGCTTCAAAAATTTCAACAGGAAACAGTTATAATAATTTCACCGCCTTTTTCCGGCAGAGTTATGATGTGGGTAAGAAAGATTCTATTATAATTAATGACAGCACTAAAGAATATCTATTTTATCCTAAGCTTCGTTTTCAACATACAATTCAGTATGATAGTTATAGATTCAGGTACCAGGATATTATAACCAACGAAGCGGCTTCAAAATTAGATTCAGGATTTTACAAAAGAAATTATGCAATTGAAACTGACCCTACCAATGGTCTTGACTTTTGGTTGCAGGAAAAATGGAAAGTACTTTCTAATGATTTTAGCCTCAGGCAATTTCCTCAAACCAAAAATACCGGCCAATATATAGAAGCGGGTATAAGACTTGAAAATGGCAGTGGCGAATTCTATAATTATTTTAATCCCACATTTCTCTTACAGGTTTTCCGAAATCCGCCGGCCCGCAAAAAATTCTATAATGTAGTTCTACATGGCGAATACCGTAACAAAACAAAAAATCAAAAGTGGGATGCCACTTTAAATGGAGCGTTTTATGCCACAGGACTTAATGCCGGCGACTTTGATGTTCAGGCAAACGTGACTCGTTATCTTCCAAAACTCGGAGATGTTCAGCTGTTTTTTCAAAATATAAATCGTACGCCTTCATACATTTATAGCCAAAATTCCGCATTCGATCTGGATAGTATTTCTTTAAATAAAAAAGAAAATATTACATTATTTGGATTCCGGGGAGGAAATAAAAAACTGTCATTAATGGCAAGAAATATTTCTATTACAAATTTTATTTACTTAAAAGATTTTTATCACACAGATCAATTTAATGGCCTCGTGAACATCACACAAATCCAGGCATCAAAATTTACTTCATTATCGCGGCACATTCATCTTTATAGTGATTTTATAGTGCAACAAACCGCAGGCAAAAATCCTGTAAGGGTTCCATTATTTTACACCAGGCAAAGATTGGCTTTTGAGGGCAACTTTTTTAAGAATTTAAATCTCAGTACAGGAATAGACGTAGCGTATAATACTCCTTACAAGGCCAATAATTATTCACCCATTATGGGTAAGTTCTTTGCGCAGGATAGTGTGGTTATTAGCAACCGGCCTCAGTTAAATTTCTTCTTTAATTTCCGCATTAAGTCTTTCACAGTTTTTATAAAAGCAGAGAACCTTAATACAATAAGCTTTAATGAGGGTTTCGGTTTTTTAAAAAATAATTTTGCGGCGCCTAATTATCCAACACCGGGACTTATTTTCAGATTTGGCGTACAATGGGGCTTTGTAAATTGAAACAAAATTTTAAGTTTTCGCTGTAGAATCCCGAATAAAAAGATATTACTTTTACCACTCAAAATTATCATATGAAATTTATAAAAAGAACAATCCTTATTGCAATATCCTTTTTTGCAATTCAAAGTTCATTTGCCCAAACTAATAATACAGATTCAATTACCGTTAATGGGAATTGTGGTATGTGTAAAAAAACTATTGAAAAAAGTGCAATAGCAGCAGGCGCTACAACAGCTAACTGGGATAAAAAGACCAAGGTTTTAGTAGTAAGCTATGATCCTTCAAAAAGTAATACACCTGCAATAGAAAAGGCAATAGCCGGTGCAGGTTATGACACACAAAATATGAAAGCGGATGACACTGCTTACAAAAATCTTGAAGGATGCTGTCAATATGATCGCAAAGAATTATCTGCCCCAAAGAAAAGTAATTGATTCCTGATTTTCAGATAAGAAACATTTGCTCTTCGGACAATGAAAAAATAGCTGGAATCATCCGTCAATCACTTGAAGATTTTAACGCAGTAAAAAAAGGCACTGTCTATTTTGAAGAAAGTACAGATAGATTGAGTGATGCTTTTACTCAACCGAATTCAGGTTATTTCATTCTTGAAGTAAGCGGCGAAACTGCCGGTGGTGCAGGCTTCTATCCTACTGCAGGATTAGAACAAAATACCTGTGAACTGGTGAAGATGTATCTATCCGGAAAATTTCGTGGACTTGGTTTAGGGCAAACGCTCTTAACGCATGTAATGCAAAAGGCCAAAGAAAAAGGTTTTGAGAAAATGTATATCGAATCAATGCCTGAGCTAACGCATGCTATTTCATTGTACAAAAAAAATGGCTTTGAATTTATAGATCATTCACTTGGAAATAGTGGCCACAATGGTTGTAATGTTTGGATGCTGAAAGACCCAATCTAAGAAACTAATTATTAGGGTTGCCAACCTTTGAAAGGTTGGCAACCCTTTTTTTAATCCTCTTATTCTTCTTTGAATTCTATTATCCGAAATAATCCAAATCGCAGCCACAATTGCATACAATACCAGTCTCGACCTGGAATAAAGAATTCTGATTCACTCTTCTGGTTTTATAGCTTTATATTTGAAATTGACGCAATTTTATTTACCACGCAATTGTTTACCATGAAGTTTTTACCATTTTTATTTCTCTTACTCAGTCTTACATTTTGCACGCCTTCAAAAAATTCAGTAGTTAAACAAACGACAGAAAGTGCAATTAAAACAGGCGCTGAGCAAACAGA
Organism: Ginsengibacter sp.; assembly: GCA_040006135.1. Lineage (GTDB taxonomy): Bacteria > Bacteroidota > Bacteroidia > Chitinophagales > Chitinophagaceae > Ginsengibacter. Next base: position 4,363 of record JBDTXP010000191.1, read on the forward strand.
AAAATATGTTCCTTATCTAAAAGGTAAAAGAGTAGCCATTCTTGCAAACCAGACTTCCATTATCGGTAACATACACCTCGTGGATAGTTTGCAAAAAAGAGGAATCAATATTGTAAAAGTATTTGGCCCGGAGCATGGCTTTCGCGGCAAAGCAAGTGCGGGCGATGAAGTGAATGATGAAACAGATGTAAGTACCGGTATCCCGATAGTTTCGCTTTATGGTAAAAAAAACAAACCTTCCAAA
>JBDTXP010000192.1:0-4525 GCA_040006135.1 Ginsengibacter sp.
GACAATCTTTTGGATACAGAATAATATGACCGTGGATCCTCCGGCTCCACATTAGTTGGGCACACTATCACTTCCGCGCCAACGGCTTTCAAAATATCCGCTTTTTCTTTTGATTGTTTATCTGTTGTAGTGAAAATGCATTTATAGCCTTTTACGCATGCCGCAAGTGCGAGCCCCATGCCTGTGTTGCCACTTGTACCTTCAATGATCGTTCCCCCTGGTTTTATTTTACCTTCTTTTTCCGCAACCTCCAGCATTTTTAACGCCATCCGATCTTTTATACTATTACCCGGATTAAAATACTCAACCTTCGCCAAAACAGTGCAGGGTAGATCTTTAGTGATCTTATTTAATTTTATCAGGGGTGTATCACCAATCGTTTCTAATATACTATTTTTCCACATGCCTTAAATTTTGCGCAAAGGTAATAAAATCAAAATCCAATTTTAGGAAGCCAATGCCTTGACAAGGTCAAAACATTTCATATACTTTTATTTAAAACAGAATGTAATTAAAAGTCTATAAGATTATTATTTAGCGGTGTTTACAAACTCAATCGCTTTTTTTACAGATTCATCATATTGATTATTTGCCTGGTAGAAGCCTTCCGTACTCCATATCTGCCTGGCTGTTAGCACTTTGATTTGTTTTTCTATTTGCTGCTTTACAATACTGTCTTTCAGATTAATATGAATAGAATCATTTAAAGCAAATTGTTTAAAATCATAGAGCGTACTATCAGAAACTGTAAAATTTTTTGTAAAGGATTCAATACTGTTGTACTTTTTAAAGTTTTGCGATCTTCTCATATAATTAAAATATGCGAACCGCCCTAACGTCCCCGCCAGTAAGGATTTCATAACTTCCTTATTTATAGAATTTGTATCTACACCAACAAAAATATCAGGTGAAATACCGCCGCCTGCAAAAACTATATGACCAGCAGCAGTTGTATATTTTTTTTCATTCGTGTGTTTTATTGAATCAGCTGAACTCATTTCACCATGCTTAAACCGATTTACAATATCATTATCGTAATCCCTGATATTACCATCATAAGGTTTTTGAATACTACGTCCTAATGGCGTGTAATACCTGGCAACAGTAAGCCTGAGGCCTGAGCCATCTCCTAATACATACTGCTCCTGGACAAGGCCTTTACCAAAGGTTCGGCGACCAATTATTGTTGCACGATCCCAATCCTGCAAAGCGCCAATCAAAATTTCACTCGCAGAAGCCGTGCCTTCATTCGCCAGAATAATTAATGTTCCGGTTTCAAAAACACCCTCTTTATCACATCGATAATCCTTGCGTGGAGAATGAGCTCCTTCTGTATAAGTAATTAATTTATTGCCACTTAAAAATTCATCAGCAATATGTGTCGCCTCAGTCAGTACTCCACCACCATTATCACGAAGGTCAAGGATAAGAGCTTTCATTCCCTGCTTATGTAATTTATCCATGGCTTGCATGAATTCTTTATATGTATTCTCAGAAAATTTATTTAGCCTGATATACCCGGTTGTATCGGTCATCATGTAAGCAGCATCAAGACTATAAATTGGTATGGGGCCGCGATATACATCCACCTTTTTCAGCGCACCCTGTCGCCTGATGGTGATTTGCACCTTACTACCGTCACTTCCTCTTAATAAATTTTTTAATCGCTCACCATCAATATTATTTCCAGCGATCAGTGAATCATTTACCCTGATTAATTGATCACCTATTTGCAAACCAGCTTTAAATGATGGGCTTCCGGGAAGCACATTAATCACGTTGGTAGTGTCATTAATTATATTGAATTCCACTCCTATACCATAAAAAATTCCCTGGAGATCTTCGTTTACAGATTTAAGAATAGACGCAGGTAAAAAAGCAGAATGTGGATCTAATCCAGAGAGCATACTTTGGATTGCAACTGTACCTAATGAATCAATATTTTCTTCATCTACATAATTATTTTTTATAAGATCAAGCACCTCCTGTACGGGCCGTTGTGGCTGCATAAAAAATATACTTCTATTAGGCATATTAGCCTTTATTCTATAACCTACAAACATGCCGGCTACCATACACAAGCTTAGCAATAGTGGAAGCCAAACCTGTAATTTTTTATTGCGCATACTATTTGTTGAACTATTTTTATCTAAGAAGTTGCAAATTACCTTAATAAATATCAAATAGAAATGGGAGTAATAAAATTGATTGCAGATAGTGGGTCTACGAAGACTGATTGGTGCCTTTTAAAGAATAACAAGCCGCACTTCTTTTCTTCGCAAGGTTTAAGCCCTTATTTTGTCAATGAAGAACAGATGACGTTTATCATAGGTAATGAAGTTCTTCCACTGATTGGAAAGAATAATGTAAACGAAATTTATTTTTACGGGACAGGCTGCAAAGACAAACAAAATGCAAGCTGGGTAAAAAAAGTTCTACAAAAATTATTTATAAATGCTATAATAGTTATTGATCATGACCTATCCGGCGCAGCTAAAGCACTTTGCGGGCATGATAAAGGAATTGCATGCATTTTGGGCACAGGAAGTAATTCGTGCTACTACAATGGTACGAGGATCGTTAGCAATAGCCCCGGTCTGGGTTATGTGCTTGGTGATGAAGGGAGCGGAGCATACCTCGGGAAAAAAGTAATTCAACATTACCTCTACGATATTTTTGATACAGATATGCGTGCGAGGTTTGATGCCAGGTTTGTAACTACTTCTTCTGAAATTTTAAACCACGTTTATAAGCAATCTTTACCAAATAGATATCTGGCGTCTTTCGCAATTTTTCTGGCAGAAAACCGGGGTCATTATATGATTGAAAATATTATTGAAGACGGCTTGAATGATTTTTTCTTTACTCATATTATCAGGTATAAGGAAAGCCTTAAACTTCCTGTACATTTCACTGGCAGTGTGGCTTTTGGGTTTAGAGATGTTGTGAGCGATTTATGTAATGGGTATGGGCTTCAGGAAGGAAATATTTTTAAGAGTCCTATGGAAGGGTTAGTAAGATATCATGGAGGTTGATTGCCAGGTTTAGTATCATTTAATTTTGAATAGTTGGAAAAGAGTAAAGTAGCACATTACTCCATTATCTTCTCAACATGCGCCAGGCGCCCATCGCGAGTCATTCCTTCAAGCACCACCCGGAAACTATGTGTGACATCGTTATTAAAAAATTTCAACATCACTTTGTTATTTCCAGGTTGTGTGACCATTTCCGGCATCCACAAAAGTGTGGTTCGCAGGTCATTTTTCTCATTTGCAGGATCAATCTTTTCATAATCAGGTGAATAAAATTGCTTGATAGGAGAGTAGCCAATTACTGTATTTGAGGAGAGTCCCTTTCCCTTTTCTACCTGCTGATCACCGCCTCTTCTGGTATAAATTGATATTGCACCACTGCTTCCTCCTGCACCTCCCATAAATGGGGGGCGCATTATTTTTATATAGGCGATATCTGACACGGGAATATTAGTGATCATATCTGCGCTGGATTGTATTTCATTTAAATAAATCAAAGGAGTACCTCCGCGCCAATCCAGCGTAGGTGGATTCGTGGTAGTGTTTATTTGAAGTCCGGCCACTTTACCCTGTAGGTAGTTGAAAATACTATATGCTGATTTAGCAAAAGGATCATTAACCATGTCAAACTGATAGCTATCGCCGCCGGAGAATAATCCTGAAGTATATTTTTCATCCATTATTTGTAAAAGGCTTTTTGTTTTCTTTTCAATAGTTACTGTTTGCAATATTTTTCCTTTATATAATTCCGATTCATTTTTAGCATCCAATGATAACATATAATGCCTGGCAATACCCGAAGTGTCGCTGAAATCGGATATAGCCTTTTCCTGGAATGGAAGCCGGGGCAAAGTGTTTTGCAAAAACTGAACTGAAATGTCCTGGTCCCTTATTTTAGGTATTTGGTAATAAATTTTTGCAGTATCAAATATTATAAGATTCGGATCAACAAAAGTTCCGCTTCCGTTAACCGGAACTGTTGCAAATTGAGTGTTTTCTTTTCCCTGGCTGACGACTAATATGATGGCACCGGCATTTCGTAGCTGCGTAGGAGTAGCACCATATATCTTTCCGGATAACGTATTATAAGCAGTATCGGCAGCGTATTTTATATCTGGGTATTTTCCAGTAAACACATCCTTCCAATTATACCTCCTCCATCCATTTGTGAGCATTACAAGATCCAGATATGCACTGGTACTATCATCATTATTTCTGAAATAAAATGCGGGGTTATTTATTTTGCCTTTCAATTCAGAACTAAGCAATAATTGCGAAATGATATTCTCATTACTGTCCTTTTCTATTCCTGCATCCGTCACGGAAATTGAAAAATTTGCTACCAAACTATCCGGCACCGTAATTTCCAGTTCATTCTTAGCTCTTTTATTTAGTCCCCAATGCTGCACGTCAATTATGGGTTCAAATAGATAATCCCCGTTATTAATAAAAGTGATTCGCTCTGCCAATGGTTGCCATTTATCATTGAAAAC
>JBDTXP010000193.1:0-4488 GCA_040006135.1 Ginsengibacter sp.
TACAGATCCTGTAACAGATAATAAAAGCCAGGTAGAATATTTAATTCAAAAAAGCACGCAATCGGCTGTGGATGTATTTCCAATAGCTGCTGTTACCAAAGGAATAAAAGGCAAGGAATTGAATGAGATGTACGAGCTTTTTACTAACGGTTCTGCAGCATTTTCGGACGGCTATCAACCCATTCAAACCTCGGGAATCTTACAAAAAGCGTTGCAATACGTCTTACCTTTTAAAGGAACAATTATTCAATTACCCAATGATGAGTCAATAGGAAAAAATGGTTTGATGAATGAAGGAATTTATTCCACCCGCCTCGGACTTGCGGGCAAACCGGCTTTATCAGAAGAGTTAATGGTGGCGCGCGATATTGAATTATTAAGGTATACGCAATCAGCTATACATTTTACCGGCATCTCTACAAGAAAATCTTTGGAGCTGATTGTCGCTGCCAAAAAAGATAATCTTCGTGTGAGCTGTTCTGTTACTCCTTATCATTTATATTTTATTGATAGTGATATTAAAGACTATGATACGAACCTGAAAGTAAACCCTCCGCTACGAACAGAAGAAGACAGGCAGGCACTTCGAGATGGAGTAATTAATGGAGATATAGATTTTATTGCCAGCCATCATCAGCCGTGGGACTGGGATCATAAAGTGTGTGAATTTGATAAAGCGGCCTTTGGTATGGAGGGACTTGAATCTGTATTTGGAGTAGTAAGAGCCTGCGGCATTTCAGTTGAAAATTTTATCAGGATGCAGACTGAAAACATTCGTACTGTTTTTAATCTTGCAACTTTTTCGCTTAAAGAAGGTGAAAGGGCAAATCTGACTTTATTTGTACCCGAACAGGAATATGTATTTGAAGAAGCTAATATTTTTTCTAAAAGCAGGAACAATGCATTTATTGGTAAAACATTGATTGGAAAAGTGATTGGGATTATTAATAAAGACAAGCTATTTTTGAACTAAAATAATTATGATGGAACAGACGATTACACCAGTATCTACAAAAGGAATTGTTATTGCACTTTTATTAATAATTTTTTCCCTCGCCACTTATTTTTTAGATATTGATACGAATGGCCCCTTTAAATGGGTTGGCATGATCATTTTTCTAATTGGAATTGTCTGGTCAGTTATGGCCTATGGCAAACAATTACATTACAACTGCACTTTCGGAAATTATTTTGCACATGGTTTTAAGGTCTCAGCATTAGTAACAGCAATTATGATCATTTTCATGGTTGTATTTATAATCATGTTTCCTGATTTTAAAGAGAAAGCGATGGATCAGGCAAGAAAAGCGATGGTAGAACAAAACAAACTTACTGAAGAGCAAATATCTCAGGCGTTACAAATTAGCCGCAAATTTTTTACAGTATTTTTAATAGGGGGTACACTTCTTGGGTACCTGATTTTTGGCGTGATCGCAGCTTTGATTGGTGCCGCTCTTACCAAAAAGCAACCGAATCAATTTGCAGGTGATATAAATTCAATAGGTCAATAATGGATCTCTCAATTGTAATTCCACTTTTGAATGAGGAAGAATCCCTGCCGGAACTGGCAGATTGGATTGTTCGTGTGATGGACACGCATCATTTTTCTTATGAGATAATTATGGTAGATGATGGCAGTACTGATAATTCCTGGGGTGTCATCGAACGTTTGCATCAAAGAAATCCAAGGATTAAAGGAATAAGATTTCAAAGAAACTATGGTAAAAGCGCTGCCTTAAATGAGGGTTTTAAGATTGCGCAGGGCGATGTGGTGATCACCATGGACGCTGATATGCAGGACAGCCCTGACGAGATTCCGGAGATGCGCAGAATGGTGCTGGTGGATGACTTTGATATAGTAAGTGGTTGGAAAAAGAAGCGCTTTGATAATACACTTTCAAAAAATATTCCTTCAAAATTATTTAACGCTGCCACCAGAAAGGTAAGCGGAATTCATCTTCATGATTTTAATTGCGGCCTGAAGGCGTATAAAAATAAAGTAACAAAAAGCATTGAAGTATATGGTGAAATGCATCGTTATATACCGCTGCTGGCCAAGTGGTCCGGATTTAGAAAGTTTGGAGAAAAGGTAGTGGAGCATCGGGCCCGCAAATACGGGGTTACTAAATTTGGATGGAATCGTTTTGTGAATGGCTTTCTTGACCTCGCATCCATCATGTTTGTAGGGAAGTTTAGAAAAAATCCCATGCATTTTTTTGGATTATGGGGCACATTATCCTTTTTGTTTGGCTTTTTTGTTTTCTTTTATCTTACGATCACAAAATTTTTCTTTGACCAAACGGGCATGACGCAAAGACCACTTTTTTATATGGCGCTTATCGCTATGGTCATTGGTACACAATTATTTTTAGCAGGCTTTTTAGGTGAATTAATTTCCAGGAATACATCCGACAGAAATCATTATTTAATTGCAGACAGGATTAATTAAAGAAGATGACTGCGAAAAAAATAATTATTATTGGGCCAGCGTATCCCTTACGGGGCGGCGGTATTGCAACATTCAATGAGCGACTGGCCCGTGAATTTATTAAAGAAGGCCACGATATTAAACTCTATACATTTTCTTATCAATATCCAGGATTTCTTTTCCCCGGTTCAAGCCAATATTCAACAGAACCTGCACCAAAAGACTTAAACATTTTGGTTAAAATCAATTCAATCAATCCGCTAAATTGGATAAAAGTTGGCAATGAAATAAAAAAGTTAAAACCAGATTTAGTTGTTGTAAGATTTTGGCTCCCCTTTATGGGTCCGTGTTTGGGAACAATTCTGAGGAGGATAAAAAGTAATAATTTTACACGAGTTGTATGCATTGCAGATAATATTATTCCGCACGAAAAGAGACCCGGTGATAAATCATTTACAAAATATTTTATCAAGCCTGTGGATGAATTTATTATTATGAGTGAAAAAGTTTTGAAAGACCTTAAATCAATTGCACCAGGAAAAAAGGCCAAAATAATTCCACATCCGTTATATGATAATTTTGGAGAAATTATTTCGATGGAAGCAGCACGTGCTCACTTATACCTGGATCCAAAAGCGGTAATAGTTTTATTTTTTGGTTTTATCAGGAAATATAAAGGGCTTGATCTGCTATTGGAAGCATTTAAGTTGATTGCCGAAAAAAGTAATGATCTTAATTTAAAGCTTTTAATTGCAGGAGAATTTTACGATGATAAGAAGAATTATGAACTTTTGTTGAATGACCCTTCAATAAAAAATCGCATGATCTTGCATACTCATTTCATTTCTAATGAAGAAGTGAAATACTTTTTTTGTGCTGCGAATTGTGTGATACAACCATACAGAAGCGCCACTCAAAGCGGAGTAACTCCCCTCGCCTATTATTTTGAGAAGCCAATGATCATAACGAATGTAGGCGGGCTACCAGCTCTTGTTCAAGATAAAAAGGCAGGACTTATCGCGGAACCAAATGCTGAGGATATTGCAAAGAAAATTCTTGAATTTATAACACTGGGTGAAAATTATTTCACGAATGGAATTCTGGAGGGAAAAAATAAGTTAAGCTGGGGCGCAATGACCGAGGCTATTTTAATGGAATGATTTACTAGGTGCTAATATTCTAATATAAAAAATCAAAAATCCAGAGTAATTTCGATAAGTCAAATACTTTTAATTGACCTTTCACTCTTCTTACCCTTTGGGAAAGTTTGAGTGAGTCTAAATAATTAAACCATGCAAACAAATTCATCGTCCTATTGGGATGAGCGCTACCAGGAAGATAATACTCCATGGGATATGAAAGCACCATCCCCACCTCTAAAAAATTATATTGATTCGATCGAAAATAAAAACGCTGCAATTTTAATCCCTGGCTGTGGTAATGCTTATGAGGCAGGGTATCTCCTGGAGAAAGGCTTTACCAATGTCACAGTGATTGACCTTGCAAGCACCGTAACCGCAATAATAAAAAAGAATTATAAGGACACATCTTTAAAAGTGATCACAGGGAATTTTTTTGAACTTGAATACTCGTACGATTATATTTTAGAGCAAACATTTTTTTGCGCTATTGATCCCTCATTGAGAAAAGCATATGTTGCTAAATGTTATGAACTATTGAAGCCGGGCGGAAAAATTGCCGGAGTATTTTTTAATAAGAAAATGGTAGATGTTGAACCGCCCTATGTCGCTACTACAGAAGAATATATTGAATTGTTCCAAAAGAAATTTAATATTAATAAACTTGAACCATGCACTACATCAGTGCAACCGCGCATGGGAACCGAATTATATTTCGAGTTCGAAAAGAAAGATTGACATAAATTATTTGCGCCTTCTTAAGCCTGCTTTTTTTGTAATGCTTTCAAATACCGGTATTATATCAGGTGAAAGTTTCAAATAAATTATAGCACCCGCGAACAACGCTGAGAATACTGAAAATTTTACTGCGATCGCAAGAAACCCTGTCAGGAATTGAAAAGAAAAGTAGCAAATAAGATA
>JBDTXP010000194.1:0-4485 GCA_040006135.1 Ginsengibacter sp.
AAAGTATGGTGCGATCTCCGTAAATGGAAAGACAACAAATGTCGTGGAAGAAATAAAAAAATGTACCGGTGGCAATGGCGTAGATGTAGCCATAGAAATGATCGGTTTACCACAAACACAAAAACAGGCTTTGCAATGTGTGGGCGTGTTAGGGCGTGTAGTGCTCGTAGGCCTTTCTGATAAAATGCTGGAGGTAAATACGTACACCGAATTGCTTGGTAATGAAGTGGAACTTATCGGATCTAATGATCATCGCCTGCAGGAACTTCCTGCATTGATTGAATTTGCAAAAAAGAAAATGCTGGATACTTCACAGATAGTTACGCGCACTATTCCTTTGGATGCGGATGCTATTAATGCGACGCTGGATGCTTTGGAAAATTTTGGTGGTGATGTGAGGACGGTTATTGTTCCAGTTTGATTTTCCTACGGAGTTGTTGTGGGTCACCCTTGAAGGGATGGCTTCACCAACGGTTTTTCTATATAAATTTTTAGCACCGTAGTTGGTGTTGCGCGCGGCATTGATGGGTTGGCTTCACCAACGGTTAGCTATATAAATTTTACAAGGGAATCTTAGCATAAACCACACTCATAAAAAGTAATTCACTGCATCAATTGTTTGCTCAAATAATATTTTCGTTCCTGTTTTATTCTATCTTTTGCCTCTTAAGTAACTAAATCATTTGGAACTAAAGATAAACCCAATAATGCCGCTTGTTTTTTTAATCTTCTTAGTTTTTGTTGTTTGAATGTTTCCATATATTCTTCTTCACTTAATGGGTTAAAAGATATTTTTTCTTTAAGTAATTTGTAAAAGATGATTGCTATTTTCCTTGCTGTGGCAACGAGTGCTTTGGCAGTACCTCGTTTTGATTTTAACCGATGATAGAAAATAGCCAACCAGTTTTTGCTTCTTTGCACAGCAAAGGCGGCCATTTTAAAAATTTGACCTGCCCGGTTTTTCTTTTTTTGTATTCTGCTGCTTAATACTTTTCCACCTGAGACTTTATTATTAGGTGCAAGATTCAGCCATGCAGTAAAATGTTTTGCAGTGGGCCATTTATTCATGTCTAAACCTATCTCACTAATAATTTCTATCGCATTAGTATCAGTGATGCCATATATTTTTGTCACATCTGTTCCTATGATCTGTGCCAGTATTTCCGTTGCATCAAAGCTTAAGTTGTTTTTATTACTTTTTACTTTTGTTTTCGTTGCCCCGGCAGCATCTGTTTTAATTTCTTCTGTTTTGGTTTCCAGATGTATTTTTATCTTTTCATCACATTCCTGAACCTTATTACGGTATATCTGGTATATTTCAAAAGATTGTCTTAATTCGAAAAGATTCTCTTCTTTCCATATTCCCTTTAGCGACTTGCACACTTCTTCCCGACTTGCTTTAATACGTCCATCTAACAATTGGATTAATACTTCCGGACGGCGTTCGCCCTGGAGTATGGCTGCGATGATTCGTTGTCCGGATTTACCGGTTATATCAGCGATCACATTTTGCAGTTTGATATTCATCTGTTCCATTGCCTTTTGCATCATACGTATATGCGTGGCTGCCATTTCCGTAAGATTTTTTCTGTGTCGCATAAAGGTTCGAAGAGTTCTTGTAAAGCCATCAGGTTGAAAGCTATTGCTCAATAAGCCACAACTATGAAGTTGCCTTATCCACTCTGCATCTTTCACATCACTCTTTTTGCCGCTTACATTCTTAACATGTTTTGCATTTACTAAAACGACATTCAATCCTGCATCTTCTAAGATAAGGTACAGGCTTATCCAATAAATACCTGTCGCTTCCATTGCAACTGTATCCACCTTACACTCAAGTAACCAATTGGCAATCTCATAGAGATCTTCGGTAAAGCTTCCAAATGATCGGGTCGGATGTTCATCAACAGTAGGATTGACGGCAACATAATGCTCACGGCTGGCAATATCAATGCCTGCCGCATTTGGATAAAGAACTGGAAAACCACTTTTCTTTTTCATAATTTACAATTTTAGATATGAATAAAAAAAGCAGTGCTACCAGTTCTCATAAAAAACAATATAAGCTCTTAAACGGGGTTGGTTGTATACCACCACCAAAAATTGGTTGTCATTCAAAGAACTTAGCCAGACTTGACGACGGGTTCGTAACACCAAGACAAAACACGGCTTGTGATAGCACTGCTTTGTAAAGTTACTTTCTCAGGTTTGTAGATGTTTCTACTGTTCACTTGATGCAAAAGAAACAAAATTCCCGATATTTTATACTATATCTAAATAAATTTATTTCAAGTGTCCTTGAAAAACGCAATCCTTATTTTGCATCTTCCCAGGCGGCGGCTAATCCTTCCTGGATAATACCACGCTCGACTTTTGAAAGATCAAAAGTTGTCCAGCCTCTTTCGCCCCATTTATTGGCTACGGGGTAAATGCCTTTGCTCATTTTACAAAACACTTTTTGCAACGCAGGATTCAGCACCAGGTTCGTATAGTCATTAAACAAGAAATAGTCATTTCATTTCTAAAATTCCTTATTTTTGCGGAAAAACAGGAATAAATTGAATTATCAAACTTTCCGCGATCAATTCTTTGAAGCAGGTTGTTTCAATACAAACCATGTTTATGCATGGCGGCCGGGCTTTGATAAAAACAATATCGGCAGATGGATTAAAAAAGGCCTGTTGATAAAACTTCGCAACTCTTTTTACGCATTTCCCGAGTGTTTGAAGGTTCCAAATTTTTCACTTTATGTAGCTAATTATATTTATAAACCATCTTACATCAGCTTGCACACAGCACTGGCATTTTATGGAATGATCCCTGAATCGGTAGTGCAGATAAGCAGTATTACTTCATTAAAAACGGCCAACTTTACTAACAGCTTCGGCACATTTTCTTACAAAAATATTTTGCCTCGATGTATGTTTGGCTATGATGCCAAACCATTCAATGATGGAAAAACAATATTGATGGCAACACCGGAAAAAGCAATTTTAGATTTGCTTTACCTGTACCCTTTCTATAATTCAACAAATGCAATGAGAGAGTTAAGGCTGGATGAAGATTTCATAAGCAATGAGTTGAATATGGAATTATTAAATTCTTACACCGAAAAATTTCAAAATACAGCATTAAATAAAAGAGTGCATATTTTTCAGAAAACCTATTCTATATGATACCCCTTGAACAAATTAAAAACTTTTTTCCCTCTGAATTAAGAGAGATGCCAACACGGCAAAAATATATGTTGAAGGAATATATTCAATTGATGATACTTGATTTTTTAAGCACATCCTTATATCTAAAAAAAATAACTTTTATTGGTGGCACCAACCTTCGCCTCGTAAAGGGCATTGACCGGTTTTCAGAAGATATTGATTTTGACTGCAAGGAATTTCCTAAAAGCGAATTTTCTGATATGACAGACTCCATAGTGGAATTCCTTAAAAGAAGCGGCCTGCGTGTAGAAACGCGTGAGAAAAATAATGATAAGTTGAAAGCGTTCAGAAGTAGTATTTATTTCCCTGAATTTTTATTTGACCTCGGGCTTTCCGGTTATAAAGACGAGCGGTTTTTGATAAAAATAGAATGCCAGGATCAAAAGATTAAATATCCACAAAAATTAGTCAACATAAAAGGCTGCGGATTTTTCTTTCCTTTTCCGGTACCTACAGATGAGGTGTTATGCGCAATGAAAATATCTGCATTATTATCGAGGCATAAGGGCAGGGATTTCTATGATGTGATGTTCTTATTGGCACAAACAAGACCTGATTATGAGTATTTATCTGTCAAATGCAATATTCATAACTTGAAAGAATTAAAAACAGCGCTGAATAAGTTGCTTGATGGAATAAGTCCTGAACAAAAATCAAAAGACTTCGAACATCTTCTTTTTCAAATAAAAAATTCAAAAAAAATCCTCGCATTCGGTGATTTCATTGATGAGTTATAAAAACTACACGAAGGCTCTTTGATCCGCAATTAAAAATTTTTCACCACTTCCCAGGCCGCTACTAAACCTTCCTGGATAATTCCACGCTCTACTTTCAAAAGGTCAAAAGTTGTCCAGCCTCTTTCTCCCCATTTATTGGCTACGGGGTAAATGCCTTTGCTCATTTTACAAAACACTTTTTGCAGCAAGGTATTAGTACGATATTGGCTGTTGCGGTTGGACTATTTTTTTAATACCATTTTATTTACAAAAAGAGCATTCCCTGAATTCGCTTTTACAGAATACACTCCATCAGGCCAACTTTGAAAATCAGAAACATTCAATATGGAATTTCCCCTGGAGATGTTTGTGCTCATAGTACGCATTAACTTTCCTGCGGCATTGTATATAGATAGCTGTAAAATTTCATCCGATGCTGTGTAAATACTGATGCGCATATTATCCCTTACCGGGTTAGGAAACATTTTTACATCCATGCTATTATTATTACCAGTAGATAACCTGACTATTTTACTATAGGTAATTTTATT
>JBDTXP010000195.1:0-4474 GCA_040006135.1 Ginsengibacter sp.
AAAATAATTCACCCTTATTTCCTTCTTTACTGTATTTTTAGTTTACGATGTATAAGCGAGGAGAATATATATCAACCTATTTAAATCGTTGCGAGCCTGTTTGAGATTACTGTATTCAAAACTTTAATTGCCAAAATGCTACGTACACATCTGATTGTTTGTTTCATACTTTTATTAGTATGTATTCCGGTTTATTTAATTGATCATTATACACTTAAGAGCGGTGGAAGCAATTGGATATCTCTTGACTTTAGTAATTTGCTGATCAAAGCCTACCTGGTTTTCCTGGCTATTGATATTACGATCAGCACATTGGCTGTTATTTACTACCCTCATTTTAGTTTACTTAAAACTCATTTATTTTCTGCTATTATTTCACTGGCTCTCCTTGCCCTCGGTTTGTTTGTTTATGATCGATATGATCATACTAAATCAAGGAATGAAAGCAAAGTAATAACAGAGCAACGTGAAAAGTTTTTCAATGATGTTCAATTATTGCGGTGGTGGTTTGTGCCGGACGCTAAAAACCCAGGTGAAATTCATGTTGATTTAAAGGTTGCTGCGCAAGGAAGATTTGCAGCGAATGTAAAAGGCAATGGTATTGGAGAAGATGGAAATAATATTTTTTCATCTGATGGAGAGCCACAACATTTAGTAAAGGCAGGTGAAATCATTCATTACGTTTTTCCCCTAACCATTAATAATCCAGGGCAAGCAAATAATGTGGAATTCACTTTTTTTTTATTTAAACATCGTATAGGTGAATCGGGACCTAATGATGTATCAAAAGTTTATAAAGATTCAGTTGACAGGAATGATGATGGCACCTATTTTTATGAAAAGCTCCCTTCTCCATTGGATCATGCACCTAAATAACTTTTGCTAAATAATTCAAATTTACGTGTATGAATTTATTTTACTCAAATCTGGGAACCACCTGAACAAACGCAGGTTTCTCTACCTGTACATGGTGGCCAGTATTTGTAAGCCGGCCTGAGGTTTTATCTATTTTGAAAGATGCAATATTATCAGAATGCTGATTAGCCGCCAGCAAAAAATTTCCTTTGGGATCGATAGTGAATTCTCGTGGCCACATTCCGCCAGAAGGGACATTCTCAACGTACGATAATCTTCCGTTATCTCCATCAACAGCAAAAACAACGATACTGTCATGCCCACGGTTAGAGCCATACAAGTATTTTCCATCTTCTGATATTTTTATACCACCACAATTGTTTTCACCGCTAAAGTTTTCCGGAATTGTTGCAATCGTTTGCATTTCTGTGAACAATCCTTTTTCATTATCGTATGAAAGTGCTGCCACTGTTGACTTTAATTCATGTATGAGATACGCATACTTTTTGTTTGGATGAAAGCACATTTGCCGGGGTCCTGTACCGGGTCTTGAATTAAAAGCGGTTGCCTGGTTAGTTAGTTTCTGGTTTCCATTATTTTTATTTAAATGATAACTGAATATCTTATCCATTCCTAAATCCACTGCAAAGACGAAGCGGCTATCAGGACTAAAAATAATAAAGTGTGTATGTGCTGAGGACTGCCTTTCAAGGTCCGGGCCCGAACCTTCATGCTGTATCACATCAGATGCTTTTCCTAATATTCCGCTTTTCTCAACAGGAAAAACTGCGACACTTCCGGTTTTATAATTTGCGATCAGTATTACCCTGCCATCCTCGCTTATAGCTATATTTGCAGGTGACTGACCCTCTGAAGTTACCCTGTTTAATAGTGATATAAAACCGGACGGACGATCAACAGAAAATGCACATGCGGCTCCACTTTTTTTACCGGCGTAATTTTCGGTTTCATTTACAGCATAGAGATATTCATAACTTTTGTCGAAGACCATGTAGGAGGGCTTCTTACCACCTCCAAAACTTTTTATAAAATTGAGTTCACCTGTACTATTATTCAAGCCGTAAAGAAAAATACTTTCATTCTCTGATTGGGAGTACGTCCCAACATAAACTAATGATTTTTCAATATTTTTCTCTGCCATGGTCGATTTATTTAATTTGGGCTCATTAGCATTTTTTAGCAAAAGCGATGCCGCCATTAAAACTAACATCTTAAGAAAATCAACCTGGTTTTGTGTCCCTTCATTTGTGCACTAAAAGTCGAATTTGTAAAATTATTTAAATAATATTTACTTTTTTAAATAATCACTTGTTGCTTTTAACTCTTTAAAGGCTTTACCACAGTGCTCACATTTATAATCTTCGCACACGTCCGATATTATTTTTGAATTGTTATTTGGGATATTATTGTTTGTTTTCTTAAGGTGCTGTTGTAGCATTTTGATATTATTAAAAAATCATTCTCCCAGGGAAAAAGTCGTTTTTTCATGTGGTAGTTAATTTTTTTCCTTATTTCTTTTACTAATTTTTACTACAAAATCTTCCTCTTCCCATTTATCAGCATCTTTCCAAAAAAATGTAAAAATTATTTCTTTTGATTTGGCTTTTTTTATATCAATGTCAGCAATAAATATCCCTATACCGGAATCTTTTGTTACTGTGTTGGAGAAAGATTTCCAATTATCAGTTGACCACCGGACTGATGCGGCAGACAAAACTTCTATTCTCAATATTTTTTCTGCAGAAATTTCTGTGCATTGCCAATCAAATCTCCATATAATAAATGGTGATGGTGATTTCTTTTTTAGATATCGCGCTTCCGTTTGATACGACATATCAAATATTCTTTCTTCTTTTATTGAACAACATAATTTGATATATTCAGAATGAGCCCAGGTTAAGGGCATTGCAGAACCGGTATATTTTCCTAAGAAAAGACTTTTTTCAGGAATATCATCGGTATCCCAGATTTGTTCAGGAAGCAATCCGTTATTGGCAAATCCATCCATCGTTTTTAATAATTCTTTCGCGGCTTCAATGTTGCCTGCTGCTATTTCGTAATGCGCTCTTTCACCGGTTAATAATGGCCATGCTCTTCCTATTCCAAGTCCATTATCTGAGTACGGGTTTCCGTCTTTATCTTCTCCATATCCATCATTTACATACCTGTGCCAGCAAGGGCCGTGTGGCGTTTCCACTTTTAAATGATCGTCTATAAGTTTGATTGTGTTCAGTATTTTAGGATCATCAGCTGCACGCAAACCAAATCTTACTAATGCAAGCGCATCTACGCAAATGAGTTCATACAAATGCATTTTCCCATTTTCCTCAGTGCGGTTCTTTATGTAGATGAGTTTGTCCTTTACTTTTTCCGCAGGTTGATGATAAGGATTGATACGCATGTAGTAACCATCCACACCGGCCTTTTTTGAAAAAGGAGTATCAGTTATGTAGGTCCAGTTTTCTATTTGTTCATTCCAGTAATCAGCCGTTTCAAGACAATATTGAGCAATAACAGGCTCATTATTTATTTCTGCGAGATGTGCTGCGCCCAGCAGTCCTGTGATTTGTGCGGCGAGGGTAAAGGCTGTCAATCCTGATTCCTCTTCCCATCGGTCTTGCCCTGTGGAAGGACCATTGGTTATTAAAACAGATATTGCTTTTTTAATTCCGAGCCAGTATCTTTTCATTTTATCTGGTTCCAAACCGTAATTGGCATGATACATATCAACGAGTGATATTGGTAAAGCAATCTCATCCATTTGCAGACCGCTCCATTTAGGGCGTCCATTGAGCCAATAATTCTGACTCCATTTTCCATCCTTTTCCTGGGTAGACATTAAATAATTCAAAATTCTGTACACCTGTTCTTTTGAGTTCAATGCGCTGAAGCCTGTTGCACTTTCTACAAGATCTCTTGGCCATACAAGATGGTAACCGCCGATATCATCATCACCTTTGGTCTGTCCCCATGGTATAGAAATACTTGCAACCACACCACCCGGAAATGCATTTGTCTGATGCAAGCTTAAAACTGTTGCGCTTTTTCGAAGATTTTCAAAAATTGTATCTTTCTCTTCACCAACATTTTTCAAATCATTTTGAAATTGATCCCAACCAGCAATGTATCTTTCTTTTGCCTTATCAAAACCGTCAAGTAGACTTGCCCATGCCACGTGTGCTGCATCTGTTGCTCTAATTCCAAAACTTATTGCGAATACAAATTCTGTAGTTTTTGATAAATCTATTTCAGCTGTCAATGCAATATTTCCATTGGCTGCCCTGTTGTATTCCCACTCCATTTTTTTATGCGCCTTTAAATCTGTGTAGCCATCTGAAGTGCCTACATATCCTACGGATCTTTTTAAAAATCCTGAACTTGATGCAATGGCTAATGAAATACCTCCCCGGTTTGCGAATACCATTGGTATTCCTTTATGATCTTCCGACCAGCCATCGTTTTCCATTCCCTTGTTACTGATATGAGGCGCGAGTAGTGCATAAATTTTCAATTTGGAGGATTCATTTCCGGGTAGGGGAGTGAATTTTATTTTTTGAAGAACCACATCTCTTAATGGATCAGTAATAACTTCTTTTTC
>JBDTXP010000196.1:0-4455 GCA_040006135.1 Ginsengibacter sp.
AGTGTTGTACTCATAAAAGTATCTTCCCCACGGGCACCTGGCGGATTGTAAAATGAAGGCAACGATTGAATGTTGTTTAAATTAAAACAAAGGTTCGCGCCGGAAATAAATTTCATTCCAAGAACTTCTTTTACCTCTTTAGGTTTTTGGCTATATAACTTTTCGGTTGAGGCGTAGGTTACTCCCTTATTTTCTAAAATATTTTTTTTCACTTCATCCCAGGAAATGATCTCATTGCTTATTGCCTGAATGAAATTTTTAAAATCATTTTCAGTAAGTGTTTTATTAAATGTAAGATGAGGTATAGGTGAAATATAACCGCAATGATGTCCATGCGTTATATCTGCATCCTCACTGAATTTAATATGAGTGCCTACGACACTCTGCACCATCCATAAAAGTGGCTGAGTCTTATTTTGAAAGACTGCAAGCGGATACTCATCATCATCTAAAAAAATAAGTCGGTCCAGGTTATTTTTTTTTGCAAAATACATAACAGCATTTCGCTTCTTTGCATAACCTTCTCCGAAAATAAGTTCAGCTTCACTTTCATTTAGTAAACCCGAATTTATAAGTTGATTACGTTCCTTTTCAATAGCACCTCTTCCATAAAAATGAATGGAATGAACCATCTTTGATAATTCCGGATCAATATTGCGGTAATCGCTTATATCAGTTTTGGCATATTTGAGATCGTAGGCAACAAGTAGGTGTAAACGAATATCTTTATTATGCAATAGGCCATACTCTACCCAATTGTTGATGTAAGTAGAAAGGACTTTTTGAAAATGCCTGCGTCCTGTAACGAAGCCTATGCCGATGTCTAAAATCAATTGGATTATTTTGGTGTAAAAAAATTTTGGGTGTGTAAATATACTTCATCGTGCCCCATCGGCCCCAACCCTATCCCTTCCGCAAAAGGGAAGAGAAAAGAGAGATGAATCAAAAACAAAATTTTAATAAATTACCTATTATCACATTACGACATTATCACTTCTTCCCGGACTTATATCCCAATAATCTTAATGCATTAAAAACGACAACCAATGTAGAACCTTCGTGGCCAATTACTGCAGGGCCAATTGCCGCAACGCCTGAAATAGTTAGCGGTAATAATAGAAGTACCATACCGATACTAATTATAAGATTTTGCCGGATGATAGATGATGCCTTCTTGCTCAACCCAATGGCAAAAGGCAGCGTACTTAATTTATCAGCCATTAAAGCGATATCAGCCGTTTCGAGTGCGACATCTGAACCTGCAGCGCCCATTGCAATTCCTACTGAACTCTTAGCCATTGCGGGGGCATCGTTTACACCATCGCCCACCATTGCTACTTTTCCTTCTGCCATTAATTTTTCTATGGCCTCTACTTTTTGCTCTGGCAAAAGTCCGCCAACTGCTTCTGTAAGTCCGATCTCATGTGCAATTGAATCAGCTACCAATTGATTATCGCCGGTAAGCATGATCATCTTTTTAATACCCAATTTCCTTAGTGCCAAAAGGGTATCTGCTGCTTCTTTTCGTGGAACATCTTTTACAGTAATAATTCCAATAAAATTTTCATCCTGCTGCACGACCATAGTTGTATTTCCGTCTTTCTCAAAATCAGCAACACGGTTTTTGATCTCCACAGGAATATCATCTTTTTTATCAATGAATAAGCTAAGATTTCCAATATGAATTACTTTGTTTTCATAGCTTGCCTTTACTCCCCTGCCAGTAATTGATTCAAGCGATTCAGCAGCCGTAACTTCTTTTTTTAATTTTTCCTTAGCACCATTTACAATAGCCACAGAAAGTGGGTGATCACTGAGTTTTTCTACAGCTATTAATATTTGCAATAAATACTCCTCAGAAAAATCATTCAATGTATACACACCAGTCAATTCCGGTTTACCAGGTGTAAGCGTACCTGTTTTATCAAATGCAATTGCATGAATACGCCCTAATTCTTCGAGAGGGCGGCCACCCTTTATTAGCACGCCACCACGGGCTGCACGCGCCACCCCACTTAGCACGGCACTAGGCGTTGCAAGTGCCAGTGCGCAAGGGCTTGCCGCAACTAAAACCGCCATTGCCCTGTAAAAACTGGCACCGAAAGATTCGTTAATTACTAAAAAAGCTAACATCATCACACCAACCAATACGAGCACAAAAGGAACATAATATCTTTCGATTTTATCGGTGAATGTTTGAGTAGGTGATTTTTGTGTTTGTGCTTCATTTACTAATTCTACCAGCCTGGAAATAGTTGAATCTTTTGCCAGCCTTGTCACTTTTATTTCCAACGTTTGTGCTCCATTAATTGTACCTGCAAATACTCCATGTCTTTCATCCTTGAAAGCATTTAAATCCATTTCATTTTTAACCGGCGACTTTTGTACAGGCATACTCTCACCCGTGATAGGTGCCTGGTTTACTGCACTTCTTCCTCTAACAACAATTCCATCTGCAGCAATAATCGAATTAGATTTTACAACAATTATATTACCGGGTTTAAGGTCTTCAATTTTTGTTTCAATTAATTGTTCACCTTTTTTTACCAACCCCATTTTAGGTGAAAGATTTCCCAAAGCTGCTATTGATTTTCTGGCTTTCTCAAAAGAGTAATGCTCCAGAGAATGGCCAAGACTGAATAAAAAAAGCAACAAAGCTGCTTCCGCCCAATGCCCGAGGATGGCTGCGCCGACAGCAGCGACCAGCATTAAAAAATCAATTTCAAACCGGCCATTACTTATACCCTCATAGGCTTCCTTAGTGGTATAAAAGCCACCAAAAAAACATGCAATGGCATATAAAATAACAGAGACGAAACCAGGTAGTGTATGGATAAAAGAAAATGCAAAACCCAATGCAAGAAAACCACCGCAAATAAGACTAAATATCAATTCACTTTTCTCACCAAATAAACCGCTGCCATGACGATGTTCTTTTGTGGGTGAGCAACAAGAATGATGGTCATGTTTTGCGGATTTATCTTTCTCTTTCGAACCTCTTTCTGACCTTCGTGTAGTTAAGTCATCAACATTAATAATTTTGAGATCAAACTCATTTATCTCCTTTAATATTTTTTGTTGATTGGTCTTATTTCTCTCAAATTCAATTTGAATAAACCCTGTCTCTGCCACAGAGACATTACAAACTCCTTGAATGCGGCTTATTTTTTCTTCAATAATTCTCGCATGGCCAGGATAGTCAACGCGATCAATGGTTAACAAAAGATGTCCATAATGATGAGATAATTCAGAAGCTGACCTCTCAGCAGCCTCTGCGACTTCAGAGGAACTTATTTCAGAAGGATCGAAATGAAGACACAACACTGGTTTATCTTCCCCGGCTGAGGTAGAAAGATGCACTTGTTTAATCCCTTTTTTGCCGGACAAACCATTTACAAAACGCTCCACACATTCATCCTTCTCATCCGGAATTTGTGGAAGAAGATGATCAATTTTTATTTTTGTTTTATCCATAAATGACTATTGCAACTATGTAAAAGTAAAAAGAAAGATTTGGTTGGGAGATTTCAGGGAATTCCATGATAGCAAATGAGAATTTGAGAATTAGCATAAGATTGGATTGGCGATGAAAAAATTCCTAAAATAAAATTTTTATTTGAAAAGGGAATTACTTCAATGATCCTCTTTGTTAAGGCTACGTGCTTATTAAAAAGTTCTTTGCCTTTGACCTACCTCCATAGTAACTTCGCAATTGCAATTACCTCATGACAGAAATAAAAAAAATATTCATTAAAATTCTATTGCTGGTTCTGGATATTTTAGTATTTGGATGGTACACAATAAAGAAAATAATATTGCCTGGCCGCAACAGGAAGGGCAATATCTTATCCAGCTTATTCACTTTTTTTACGGGCATAGTTGACCGCCTTAATTATTTTCAGCATGGCACTTTTAACCTGGCTTCCTTTACCAGGAGGAGATATGTAAGACAAACTATTTTGATCGTTGGCGGTATTCTATTTCTGTTGTCCTTGTTTGAATGGACCGGAGATCAAAAGCTTAATTATTCACCTACAAGATATACTGAACAACTTCCTTCTGCAGAAAATAATGCTATTGCAAATGATCAATCAGACAAACTCTCCACTTCTTTTGTAGATCAAAGCTTTAAGATTAATTATAAAAATAGTTGTCCTTCGGAATTCTTTTCTTTCACTGTTATTACTTCTGTAAAGAAATATTTATTGGTAATGTCCCTTCGGATTTGATAAATGCTTTAATTATAAAACAGCAAACTCCTTTCGTTGTAAAGGATATTACAAAAGCAAATCAGATCAATAATGAAAATAATAATAACAATAGTTTTATTACTTCCATATTTTGCAACAGCGCAAAATACTTTCAAAGCGGTAATAAGAAACGATGATACAATGGAACCTATACAAGGTGCAACGGTTCAATTTAAAAGCCTGCATCTATCAGGCATAACAAATG
>JBDTXP010000197.1:0-4423 GCA_040006135.1 Ginsengibacter sp.
TTCTGGGTTGTTGAAGATTATTATACCTGCCCGGAATCCATGTGGGATTTATGGAAGCATCGTAGGTATAGCCTGCACGCGTAACTTCCCCGGCGCCTATATTTTGCATACGGGGCATGCGTAACCCTCGGACTTTTTTGGAAATAATTTGCTCCAAAACTTCACGCGAGTTTATGAGATCCGGCAAATGAAATGTTGAATGAAAAAATGTATGTGAAGCTATTTCATGCGACTTTGAAAGCGCTGCTATTGAGGCAGGAAACTTCAATGCAAAATTTGCCGTGGTGAATAAGGTGCATTGAACATTTGCATCATCAGTAATCGATGTTATTGCATCAAGTCCTTTCTTACCTACTTCCATCTGTTGCTGCTCACTTATCGGAATTTTGTATTCTAATGGAAGGTCAAATTCTTCCACATCAAATGACAGCAGTATATATCTGTTATTTATTTTCATTCAAAAAAGATAAAAAAGAAATCACTGCAAATTAGAAAATTGTTATGCAAACCACGATTTATTATTTATAGATTTACAGGAATTACTTATTTGAGAAACCACAATGCAACTGATAGCAAAAGAATTTAAAATTGGCTGGTGGAAAATTTCGCTTGCCACTATTGTCTGGTTTCTTTTAGCCATTGTTGGAATTGTTCTTAAGATACGGCTTGGCTATGACAAGATTGCTAATTATGTGATATTTCAAAATGCGTTTGATCGCGCGATTCACTTAAAGGATTTATATTATACTGACCCTGCATTAGGGCTCGATGTATTTTTATATGGGCCGTTATTTACCATACTCATTGCACCTTTTGCAATTTTACCTATAAATGCAGGTGCATTTTTATGGGGTCTTGCTAATGCATGGTTTTTATTTTTTGCAATAAGAAAATTACCTGTTGGAAACAGAAATCAAAATATCATTTTGTATTTCGCTGCGATCGAAATGATGACTTCAGTTCAAAACCTGCAAATCAATTGTATTATTGCAGCGCTGATAATCCTGAGTTATGTATTTGTTCATAAGCAAAAAGATATTTGGGGAACATTATTCATTGCAATTGGTTTCCTTATAAAAATTTATGGGATTGTAGGTTTGGCTTTTTTCTTCTTCTCCCGCCATAAAACAAAATTTACATTGTTCTTTATCAGTTGGCTAGTTATTTTGTTCTGCCTGCCAATGCTAATTACAAATCCTCATTACCTGATACAATCCTACACCGGGTGGTATGAAGCTTTGACTATCAAGAATGATCACAATATTCATAAAGGAATGATATCAGTGCTTGCCATGCTTCAACACCTGTTTTCTTCCCCGTACCTAAATATTATTATAACAATTTGCGCAGCTATTTTTTATGCCCTCCCCCTTTTACGATTCGGCCAATTTAAAAATGTACACTTCCAGTTAAGCTACCTGGCATTCGCATTAATAGGAGTAGTAATCTTCAGTTCTTCTGCTGAAAGTCCCACCTATATTATTGCTATTTCCGGTGTGGCGATATGGTATATAATCCAGGAGAAAAAGTCGCCGGCTACAATCGCTTTATTCATTTTTGCTTTTCTAATTACGAGTTTTGCCACAACAGATTTTTTCCCACAATACCTGAAAGCAAACCTGATAAAACCTTATTCACTGAAGGCGCTGCCTTGTTTTTTAATTTGGCTCGTTTTAGCTTATCAATTATTACTAAAAGATTTTAGCAGAAGTAATATAAAAAATAATAACCTCATACCCGTTGGTGAACAGGTTTAATTATTTTTTATTCAATATTGGATGATTGAATGATATACCTGGGCCTGCCTTTTCCTTGCAGAAATGTTTTACCTAAATACAAACCAAGAATGCCCATAATGATTAACTGAACTCCACCAAAAAAAGCAATCGTAACAATAATTGACGCCCAGCCCGGGCGCTGCCAACCATAAAGAAAACTTACAAATACATAGGGAATATATAAAAGTGAAACTGCAGAAAAAGTAAAACCAAGGTAAATAGCGAAATTGAGTGGCTTAGTACTAAAAGAGGTAAGGCCATGGGTTGCAAGTTTTAATAAACTATCAAACGAATATTTGGTGCTCCCAGAAAATCTTTCTGATGGCTCGTATTCAATTGCCTTTTGTTTAAATCCAACCCATTTGAATAACCCTCTTAAAAAAGGTTTATCCTCAGGTAATTTATTGATTACGTTGATAACTTTCCTGTCAATTATTTTAAAATCAGAAATACCATTTTCGATATCTACATCACTAAAAGTATTTATCGTTTTATAAAACAGGTAAGATCTGAATCTTGAAATAATGCCGGCGTGTGGATTGCTTTCTTTTCGAAAAGCATACACAACCTGGAAACCCTGCTGCCACCAATCAATGAATACAGGTATGAGAGAAGGAGGATGCTGAAGATCCGAATCTATAGTGATTACAGCATCTGCATTTGAAGCTTTAAATCCCGCCATAAGTGCACTGTCTTTCCCAAAATTTCGGGAAAAACTTATATACTGAACAATAGGTTTAACCTCGCTAAGGTGGATAAGTAATGGAAGCGAGTTGTCGGTACTACCATCATCTACAAAAATAATATCCCAACTCAAACCAGGCATTGCCTGAAAAACATCTTCCAATTCCTTAACTAATTGCTCGATATTTCCCTCCTCATTATATACCGGAACAATTATCGAAATTTTTTTCATTGGTAAAAATTATCGTCCGTTAAGAATGCAATAATATTGATTATAAAATAATTAATAAATATTCCTATTTTATTCGCCAGATTCATGACAATTAGATCTAATTATAGTAAAAAAAATAAGGTTTAAAACCTTAGTCAGGAATTACAAAAATAAGAACGCTCAACTCCTTGTGGTAACCAAAACGTAACTTTGTAAGAAATAAAATCTTTGTTATGTTCCCAAAAGTTAACCCCACAAAAACAGAAGCCTGGAAGAAATTACAAGATCATTATAAGGAAATAAAAAATGTTCCCATAAAAGATCTTTTTACAGAAGATGGGGAACGCTTTAAAAAATATTGTTTCTCCCTGCCGGAAATAATATGTGATTTGTCAAAAAACAGGATCAATGATACAACAGTCCAACTACTGCTCGACCTGGCCTACGAATGCGAATTACAAAAAGCAATTAAAGCCATGTTTACCGGTGAGCTCATTAATGGCTCTGAAGGCAGGTCGGTATTGCACACTGCGCTAAGAAATTTTTCCGGGAAGCCGGTACTATCGGAAGGAAAAGATGTAATGCCGGAAGTGAAGAAAGAACAAAAACATATGGGTGACTTTTGTAAAAAAGTGCACAGCGGAGAATGGAAAGGCTATACAGGCAAGAAAATAAAATATGTCGTGAATATTGGGATCGGCGGCAGCGACCTTGGTCCACACATGGTAACAGAAGCGCTTAAACCATATTGGTTGCCGGGAATGCAACCTTATTTCGTGAGCAATATTGACGGCACTGACCTTGCTGAGGTTCTTAAAAAAATTACGCCTGAGGAAACGCTTTTCCTCATCGCATCCAAAACATTCACAACGCAGGAAACAATGACCAACGCTCATTCAGCACGTGAATGGTTTTTAAAAAGTGCAAAAGACAAAAAGTTTATCGCGAAACATTTTGTTGCCTTAAGCACTAACCAGGAAGGTGTGGAAGAATTTGGTATTGACAAAGAAAATATGTTTGTTTTCTGGGATTGGGTTGGCGGAAGATATAGCCTGTGGAGTGCCATAGGTTTATCGATAGCACTTACTATTGGTTATGATAATTTTGAACAATTGCTAAAAGGCGCTTACGAAACAGATAAGCATTTTAGGGAAAAAGGTTTTGAAAAAAACATTCCTGTTTTGCTCGGTCTCATAAGCCTTTGGTATATTAATTTCTTTGGTGCTCAGTCTGAAGCCATATTACCTTATGATCAATATTTGCATCGCTTCCCGGCTTATTTTCAACAGGGAAATATGGAGAGTAATGGTAAGCATATGGACAGAAATGGAAAGCCGGTAAACTATCATACAGGTCCGGTGATATGGGGTGAACCGGGAACAAATGGCCAACACGCATTTTATCAACTATTGCACCAGGGCACATTAGTTATCCCTTGCGATTTTATCGCGCCTGCCATCAGTCACAATCCTATGGGTGATCATCACAAAATATTATTAGCCAACTTTTTTGCGCAAACAGAGGCCTTGATGAATGGAAAATCAAAGAAAGAATTACAGGAAGAAAAAGTCGCTGAAGAATTAATTCCATTTAAAGAATTTGAAGGAAGCAAACCAACCAATTCATTTCTGATAACTAAGATCACACCCTTTACACTAGGTGAATTAATTGCGATGTATGAACATAAGATTTTTGTACAAGGAGTGATATGGGATATTTATAGTTTTGATCAGTGGGGAGTGGAATTAGG
>JBDTXP010000198.1:0-4411 GCA_040006135.1 Ginsengibacter sp.
TTTGTCAAGTTGATTAAACCTGCTTTCCCAAATTTTTCTAAATTGTTCAAGCCATTTATCTATTTCTTTCATTTTATTAGTATCAAGTATATAATATATTTCCCTTCCTGATTGTTCCTGCTTAACAAGCTGGCATTCTGTCAAAATTCTTATGTGTTTTGAAACCGCCTGTCGTGTCATATCAAAATTCTCTGCCAATGCATTTGGCGTCATTGCTTGTAGAGCAATAAGTGTAATTATTGCTCTGCGGGTAGGATCTGCAATGGCCTGAAATATATCTCTTCTCATTTTAGTTATTATTTAAATGAAACTGATCGGTTGCAAATATATACGCAACTATTCGGTTTCGCAAATATTTTGGCAAATATTTTTTATTTTTTTTAAAATGTGGTGACATTACTGAAGTGTTCATGAGTCTGAGTGGCAATAGTAATATTACCAATATTAAAAACTAAAGAAGCTTGTGAAATTAGGTGGACGTTTTGCTTCGAAATAACTTTGTAAACATCATCAAACGGTCTTTGATTTTACTTTATCGGTTACAGTTAATTTAATTATGTTTAACAGCTGTATTTTTTAGAAGTTTAGCAAGAACAATAATCGTAATTTTAATTCATGAGAATTTTTAAATATTTGCTGATTTTTATAATTAATATTTCGTGCAATGATTTAGGTACAAAACTAAAAAGTGATAATCCTGACACTGCCGTAATCACTTCTGTTTCTGATACTGAATCAATATTAAATAATAATACACTTGGGGGAACAAGTGACACCTTAAATAAAGTTCAAAATGAAAAACCCAATGTACAGACAGTTTCCCGTCATGAGCTGGTTAATTATGCGAAGACATTAACAGGAACTCCCTATAAATATGCTTCAATTGACCCATCAAAAGGCTTCGATTGTTCCGGGTTTATTACTTATGTGTTTAATCATTTCAATTGGGAAGTGCCAAGGTCCTCGGTTGACTTTACAAACTTCGGAAAAGAAATAAACCTTGCCAATGCCACAGAAGGCGACTTGATATTATTTACCGGAACTAATGACTCAATCAGAGTCGTTGGGCATATGGGAATAGTAACAGAAAACACCGATAGTTTAAAATTTATACATTCTACATCAGGACGTGCATATGGCGTGACTATTAGTAATCTTGGGGAGCGTTATAAAAAAAGATTTGTAAAAATTATCAGGATATTTCCTGATTGATATAGTAAAACATATTCACTATTAATAAGTCTTACGTTCACCTGTTACCTCTGGCGGAATCAGTACACAATCTTTATCTTGTTTTGCAAACAGTGTAATTGGTGCGAATAAATCATACTCCCACTTTGCGAAGATTTTAGTTTTACTTATTTACCCAACCACTGTAAAGCTGAATGGCTGCCGGATCGCAACGGTTATCCTTTTTTTCTCTCAAGGCTTTAGTGCTGCGGCAAAAAAGATAAAAGTGAAGAGCCGGAACTAATGCTGAGCGATGTTACCCCTGCCGACAGCCCCAAAAAAAACCGCTCTCAAATAGAAAGCGGTTTATGCTATTTTAAATATTTATTTGAATATTGATAGGTTACGACTTATTATTTATTGCCATATTTCGCATCATGTTTTTTCATGTTTACAAAATACAATCCGAGATGAAACAGTGCAAAGACGATAGCGATGATCAGCAATGTATAATCAGCATCAAAGCCCACTGTAAGTTGATGGAGATAGCCTGCAACTAATAATAATACACTCAGGCCAATGCCTACCCAGCGCGCTGTATGCATGCCTTCCCTATTTACTGTTCCATTTCCAAGGTGACTATTTTTTGCACCATAAACCAGGTAGATATCAAGACCAATGAGCATCCATACTATCAAACGAATCCATGTATCAGCGGGTAGGAAAACCATCATAAACAAACAAGTGAAAATTCCAAGAATAGGAACTAACGGTACTAATGGCGTCTTAAATGCACGAGGCAATTCGGGCATCTTTCTTCGCATGACCCATATACCCGCACAGACGAGGATAAAGGCGAAAAGCGTACCTATACTGGTCATTTCGCCCACGACACGTGCAGGTACAAAAGCAGCAAACAAGCTTACGAAAATCATGAAAAGCAAATTACTTTTCGAAGGAGTTTGAGTTTTGGGATTGATAGCAGAGAAAATTTTTGGTATCAGACCATCTTTACTCATACTGTAAAACACGCGGCTCTGTCCCATTAACATAACTAATATTACAGAAGAATATCCACCTAAAATTGCCACGAGTATAGCGCGGTTGAGCCATGGATAATCAGGGTGTATAATTCCTGCAGCATCAGGGTGCCCCATTTTTTCTATAGCAAGAGCAACTGGTGCAATACCATCCTGTCCTGCAAAGTTTTTATAACTAGTAACTCCGGTAAGTACGTGTGCAAACAAAATATACAAGACTGTGCAAATTGCAAGGGACCCAAGTATGCCCCAGGGCATATCTTTCTTAGGATTTTTTGCTTCCTGCGCGGCCGTACTCACGGCATCAAAACCTATATAGGCAAAAAATACAATGGCCGCAGCTCGTATGATTCCTCCCCAACCGTGTTCAAAGAAATTCGTGTGACCGGGCTCGTTAGCCGGAATAAGATATGGATCAAGGTTACTATCATTTATATATCTCCAGCCCAATACGATAAATACGATTACCACCGAAACTTTTAGGAAAACTATGATACCATTTACCGTGGCGCTTTCGCTGGTACCTTTCATCAACAATAGACTCATCAATACAATAATGAATACTGCCGGAATATTAATGATGCCCCCATCCCACGGACCTACCGTGAGTTCGACGGGTAGGTGGAGATTAAAACCCTCCAGAAATTTCACCAGGTAACGACTCCAGCTTATACCTACGGTTGCCGCGCCTACTGCGTATTCGAGTACAAGATCCCAGCCAATGATCCATGCAAGAAATTCACCCATTGTTGCATAACTGTAAGTATATGCACTACCTGCAACGGGAATCATTGAAGCAAATTCTGCATAACATAGCCCGGCAAAAAGACAACCTACAGCCGCGATAATAAAAGAGATCGTAATTGCAGGACCTGCATTATTAGCTGCAGCCAGGCCCGTAATAGAAAATAAACCAGCGCCAATAATTGCACCAATTCCTAATGCGATAAGTGACAAAGGGCCTAGAGTGCGCTTTAGGGTTGTGTTACCCGTTTCAGATGCTTCAGCCATTAAAACATCCATTGGTTTTCTCACGAACAAGCTCATAGTGGAGATGTATTTAGAAGTTAATTTTAAAATTTCTGAATCGGAAAAATAAGAAATAAATTAAAAGGAGAAATAAAAGATTTTTAAATGGTGCCTCCAACCAACCAATGGACATCGAAGTTTTTATCTTAAATAAATAGGAAATGGCGCCAACCACTTAAACCTTTTGAACCTCTTGAACTTTTGAAATCTCTTAAAGCCTAACCCTGTCTCCCGAAAAAGCGGGACAGGCCCTCTGGGAAGGAGGGGAGGAAGCAAGGATAACATCTTAACGTCAAAAACCTTTTGAACCTTTTGAACCTCTGGAACTTTTTGAACCTCTCAACTCTATTCATTATTTTTACCACCATTTACTCAACTGACTTTATGAATAAAAAGAAAAGTGCAATATTGGTTTTTGTAACACTCACCATTGTAGCTATTTTCCATCTTGTTGATATTTATAACTTTAATAGTCTTTCACCCGTATTTCTCCGGGTATTACGCTGGATATTTATTGGCTCATTAATTTTGTTTGCATTTTATAAAAAATCCCTGACTACCTGGATCCTGGCTAGTATGCTGATAGGAGTGGAGGTAGGTCTGGACTTTCCGGAGTTTGCCAAAAACCTGAAAGTGCTTAGCAATATTTTCTTGCGCATGGTTAAGACGATCATTGCGCCCATACTTTTTTCCACCCTGGTTGTAGGCATTGCTGGTCATTCAGATCTTAAGCAGGTGGGACGAATGGGTTGGAAATCTATTTTATATTTTGAAGTTGTGACAACGATTGCATTGATCATCGGGCTTGTTGCAATTAATATTTCACAAGCTGGTGTAGGCATTCATATTCCTCCAGGTTTTCATGAAGTGCTTCCGGTAACTGCCCCACAAACATGGCAAGACATTGTGCTTCATATTTTTCCGGAGAATATTATTAAATCAATTTATAACGGGGATGTATTACCTATCGTAGTCTTTAGTGTAATATTTGGTATTGCCCTGGCAATGGTAAATGAACAAAAGCGCAAACCTATGCTTGACTTCTCTGAAAGTCTTGCGGAGACCATGTTTAAGTTCACAAATATCATCATGCATTTTGCACCATTTGGTGTTGGCGGGGCGATTGCTGTGACAGTTGCTCACCTGGGTATTCCGATTTTATTTTCTCTACT